>WFRP01000078.1 GCA_015486505.1 Pseudomonadota bacterium
CCGTAGCCTGGCTGGTCTGTCAACGCAACGGCATCACCACCCGCTCCCGGGAATATCTGAATACTCTTATCAACGATACAGTTTTAAAAGAGGTCAGCATGTACACGGTTTATGACGCCGCCAACCGGGTCGAATCACGGACGGTGCCGAAGAAAACATTATAAATCCCGGCGCGGGTTACGGGAACGTCAAAATAAGCTGGATTTCTGAGAACCGGCAAGCGTCAGGAGGATTGTCATGAAGATTAAAACCAAGCCATACGACCCGGCCCTTTTCATCAAAACCGAGGAAGATATTGCTCACTACTTGAACAAAGCCTACCTTGACGAAGATCCCAGGGTCTTTCTTATTGCTTTGGGGGATATCGCCAAAATCAAAGGGATTGCCAAAGTCGCCGAAGCAGCCGGACTTAACCGGAAAAGTCTCTATAAAGTTTTTTCCGGGAAAGTCCAACCCCGCTGGAATACCATACAAATGGTCATGAAAGCTTTAGGCTGCAAACTGACCGTCACATAAATTTTTTGTCTGGAGTAAGCATATCCCCCCGTAGAAGAGCCCACAAGGTTGCAGACAGTCGAAAAACTCAACCTCTCCGAACATATCCTGGATGTCAATATCCGGCGCTGCCGCTTTAATAAATTCCGTTTTTCCGAGACGGAAAACTTGGACAATCAGGACAACAGAAAAAGAAAAAGCCCTGATCTCTCAGGGCTTTCAGGATGATACTGGACAGTATCTGATTTATAAATGGTGCCGGAGGTCGGAATCGAACCGACACGGGGTCGCCCCCGCGGGATTTTGAGTCCCGTGCGTCTACCAATTTCACCACTCCGGCACGGGGTCTGGCTTGTAACAAAAATTAAGGGCTGCTGTCAAGCAGGATTTGTTCGGTTCAGCGTAAATCAAGCCCCAAATCAAGGGGCGATATGATAAGACTGAACCAGACTTTGTCGCCTTAGCCGATTCGCGGCGGTTCGCGGCTGCCTTTGTAGAGCGGGTAGGCGTTAAGATCGCAGGCGATGCCGCCGTTATCAAAAGACCAGCGCCGGTCGACCCGCAGGCCGACCTCTTTTAAGAGATTTCGATTGCCGCTGAAGATGAAGGCTTCGTAACCGGTGGCCGACTGTTTGAGGAAATCGCCTAAACGCCGATAGGTATGGCGCAACTCGTCCTCTTCACCTAAGCGGTGACCATATTCCGGATTACAGATAAGGACCCCGCCGCCTTCCGGAATCGGGGTTTGAGCAAAATCACAGGTGACAAATTCAATAGCATCGGCGACGCCGGCCCGCTCGGCATTGGCTTTGGCCACCTTGATCATTTCCGGATCGATATCGGAGGCAATCAGGCGGATTTTGCGATCCGGCCGGGATTCGCGCCGGGCCGCGGCCCGCATTTCCAGAAGCTCCATATTCTTGAAGCCGGCCAGCGATTGAAAGGAGTAGGCCTGGCGCAGGAGGCCGGGAATCTGTTTGCGGGCAATCAGGGCCGCCTCAATCGCCAGCGTCCCGCTGCCGCACATCGGATTGATAAAATTTTTCGCACCGTTCCAGCCGCTCGCCATAATCAGAGCCGCGGCCAGGGTCTCCCGGAGCGGGGCTTTCCCCGGATCGAGACGATAGTCGCGCTGGGCTAAGGTCGGGCCCGAGGTATCGAGATAGATTTTCACCTCGTCCTGCTGCCAGAAGAGATAGAAAACCAGTTTATCGCGTTTGGGGCCGCTGTCGGGCCGGCGGCCGCTACGCTGCCGGATACGGTCGACGATCGCGTCTTTAACCCGGAGATTGGCGAAACGGTTGTCACGGATAGTCGGATTATCCACCACCGAGGTCACCGAGAAATAGCCGTCCGGCTCCACCAGATCTTCCCAGGTTAACGGCATCAGTTTTTCATAGAGCTGATCCGGATCGGAAGCTGTAAATGAAGCCAGACGCCACAGCACCCGCTGCCCGGTGCGCAGATTAAGATTGAGTTTAAGGGCGGCGGCAAAATCACCTTTAGTTGTAATCGAGGTTGAACGCTCCGCAATAATCGGCATTTTCAAGGCCCGTAATTCCCGCGTCAGAAAGGGCGCCACCCCGGGCGAGCAGGGCACGACAATATGGTGACGCCCCTCTAAAAGATGCATATCATCAAACCAGGATCTCGGTGCCGACCCCTTCCGGGGTAAAAATTTCGAGCAAAAGAGAGTGCGGCGTCCGCCCGTCAACGATATGGGCTTTGCCGACACCGGCATCGAGAGCATCGAGACAGCAATCGATTTTGGGCAACATTCCGCCTTTGATCGTGCCGTCGGCAATCAGGGCTTCGACCTCTTTGCGGTTAATACTGCTTAGAAGCTCACCGGCCGGATTATTGACGCCGGGAACGTCGGTCAGGAGTACCAGTTTTTCCGCCTTCAAGGCTGAAGCCATCGCTCCGGCAACCAGATCGGCATTTATATTATAGGTTTCGCCGGCGGCATCAACCCCGACCGGGGCAATCACCGGAATAAAACCGGCCTCATCGAGACGATTAAGGATCTTCGGATTGATTTCAGCCACGCGCCCGACCTTGCCGACATCGAGAATTTCCGGCGGCCGGTCGGCTTTGGGCGTATCGTACATCAACAATTTTTCCGCCTGCAGCAGATGGCCGTCCTTACCGCTCAAGCCCACGGCATTACCGCCGTGCTGATTTATCAGGTTGACAATATTCTTGTTGACCTTGCCCACCAGTACCATCTCCACGACATCCATTGTGTCCTGATCGGTGACCCGCATTCCCTGAATAAATGAGCTTTCAATCCCCATTCTTTCAAGAACCTTACCAATCTGGGGCCCGCCGCCGTGAACAATTACCGGATTGATGCCGATAAATTTCAACAGCGCCACATCTTTGGCAAAGGACTCCTGCAGGGCTTCGTCAACCATGGCGTGACCGCCATATTTAACCACCAGAGTTTTGCCGTAAAACTTTCTGATATAGGGCAGGGATTCGCTTAAGATTTCGGCTTTCTTAAGATATTTTTCCATAGTTCATCCACCTTAAAACATAACCATTCAGCTAAATTTTATTTTCCCAATTTCCGGAGGGGGCGGGGGCGGTTTTTCGGAGCGGTTGTGGAAACGATTTCGTCGTTTTCCCCAACGAGCGAGAGCCCATAGGCATTGCAACTGTCTGAGCGAAGCGAGTTTTGCAACGCGGGCGAAGCGAGCGCTGGAAAAACAGAAATCTTAACGCCTAGCGGAGAAAAGCCGCGCCCGACCCCGGATTCGGCTGAATTGTCACCTAAAAAACTATAAAATATAACGTCCCAGATCTTCATCTTCAACCACGTCATCAAGTTTGCGTTTAACTTCATCGGCATCGATATTAACGGTCACGCCATTCATTTCCGAGGCATTAAATGAGACCTCATCGAGCAGACACTCCAAAACCGTGTGCAGACGCCGGGCGCCGATATTTTCATGTTTATCATTGGCAAGACAGGCGATCTCCGCCAGCTGCTCGATCGCGTCCTCACCGATTTTCAGGGTTACGCCTTCGGTTTTCATCAACTCAACATACTGGCGGGTCAGAGCGTTTTCCGGCTCCGTCAGGATGCGGATGAAATCATCTTTATCGAGTGAATCAAGTTCAACCCGAATCGGGAAACGACCCTGCATTTCCGGAATCAGATCGGAAGGTTTGGTCCCGTGAAAAGCGCCGGCCGCGATAAAGAGAATGTGGTCGGTTTTAACGATACCGTATTTGGTATTAACTGAAGAGCCTTCGACAATCGGCAGAAGATCGCGCTGGACCCCTTCGCGGGAGACATCGGGGGTTGAAGTTCCTTCACGGGCCACAACCTTATCGATCTCATCGAGAAAGATAATCCCGTTCTGTTCGACCCGGGCTTTGGCTTCGCCGACCACTTTATCCATATCAACCATCCGCTGGGCCTCGCGCTCGACCAGAATATCATAGGCCTCAGGCACCGTGACCCGTTTTTTCTTGGTCTGTTTCGGCATCAGGTTCTCAAACATATCCTTGATATTGATATCCATCTCTTCAAAACCGCCGGCCGAAAAAATTTCGACCACCGGCGTCGCCGACTGGGTGATTTCCAGATCAACACTGCGTTTATCGAGTTTACCCTGGCGAAAAAGTTTACGCAGCTTTTCCCGGGTTTTCTGCTGCCGGTCTGCAGCTGCCGGATCAACCTGACTGGTTTCAGCAACCGCTGTCTGCGTCATTTCGATAATCTCGGAAAAATTACCGTTGGCCGCCATCTCAATAATGTTACCGCCGACATCGTCATCATCATCGACTTCCGGGTCCGGTTCCGGCGCCGAAGTTTTCACCGGCGGCAGCAGCAGATCGAGCAGGCATTCCTCGGCAATATCTTTGGCCTTGGCCCGGACATTCTCGGTCTCTTCCTGCTTGACCATAGTTACTGCCAACTCGGTCAAATCGCGGATCATCGACTCAACATCGCGGCCAACATAACCGACTTCGGTAAATTTTGAGGCCTCCAGTTTTATAAACGGGGCTTTGGCCAGCTTGGCCAGCCGCCGGGCGATCTCGGTTTTCCCGACTCCGGTCGGACCGATCATAATAATATTCTTCGGCGCAATCTCATCCCGCAAAACCGGTTCCACCTGCTGCCGGCGCCAGCGGTTCCGCAGGGCAATCGCGACCGCGCGCTTGGCATCATCCTGACCGACAATATATTTATCCAACTGCACAACTATCTCTCTCGGAGTTAATGTTGAAGACATTTACTTTTTATCCTCCTGTTTCTGCGCGTGCGGCAGGGTCTCCAGGGTTAAGTGATCATTGGTATAGATACATATTTCGGCGGTAATCTTCATCGCCTCTTTAACAATTTCATCCGCTTTAAGTTCTGAATTACGGAAAAGAGCCCGGGCCGCCGACTCGGCATAAGGCGCCCCGGAACCGATTCCGACGATACTGTCATCGGGCTCAATCACATCACCGTTCCCGGAAATCACAAAGATATGTTCCTCATCGGCAACCAGCAGCAGAGCCTCAAGCCGGCGCAGCATCTTGTCCGTGCGCCAGTCTTTGGCCATCTCCACCGCGGAGCGGGTCAGGTTCCCATTGAAAAGTTCAAGTTTTTCCTCGAAACGCTCAAACAGCGTAAAGGCATCGGCGGTCGACCCGGCGAACCCGGCGATAACCTGATCATCATACAGCCAGCGCACCTTGCGGGCCCCGTGTTTCATTACGGTATCACCTAAAGTAACCTGGCCGTCGCCGCCCATAGCCACCATCTCACCGCGGCGCACCGCCAGAATCGTCGTTCCTCTAAACATCTATAACTCCTTGCATCTAAAGTATTTAGTGCCTTACAGGTTATTTTCTTGTTTTAAAACAAGAAAATGTTCTGATAAGAGCACTTATTTGCGACCCTCGGAAGTGCCCTTGGGTGCGGGCCGAAAAGGGCCGTTTGGGTTGCGGGATATGTTCCCGCATTAGTACCTTACAGGTTATTTTCTGCACCAAAAAACAAGATTTAATAATCAGAAAATGTTCTGATAAGAGTACTTATTTGCGCCCAGCGGATTGCCCTTGGGGTGCGACCAGCGGATTGCCCCTGGGTGCGGGCCGAAAAGGCGCGATTGGGTTGCGGGATTTGTTCCTGCATCAGGCTTAATTTTTACGTTCCTCACCCTGAGCCAGAGGGTGGGCTTTATCGTAAACCTCCAGCAGCCGCTTGACATCAACGTGAGTGTAGCGCTGCGTGGTTGACAGCGAACTGTGCCCTAAAAGTTCCTGAATGACCCGCAGATCAGCACCATTCTGCAACAGATGGGTGGCGAATGAGTGGCGTACCGCGTGCGGGGTCAGGGGTTTCTGCAAACCGGCGCTCAAGCCGTATTTTTTAACCAGCGTCGACAGCGACCGCGCGGTCAAGCGGCCGCCGCGGGCGTTTAAAAACAAGGCATCACCGGCCGCAGGGCTTGCCGGACGCCGCTGCTTGAGATATTTCTGCAAGATTTCAGCCGCCACCCGGCCCAAAGGAACCAGGCGCTCCTTGCGACCCTTACCGAAAACCCGAACCACCGCATCAGCAAAACGAAGACTAGCGACATCAAGCGCCGCCACCTCGGAAACCCGAAGGCCGCAGGCGTACATCAGCTCCAAAATAGCGCGATCACGCAGTTTCAGCTCATCCGCAGCGGAATCGATCTCCAGCAGCCGGTCGGCCTCCTCTTCTTCAAGATAGACCGGCAGATGCCGCTTATTCCGGGGCGGCCGCAACAAGGCCGCCGGATCTGCCGCAAGACCGCAGCGTTTAACCAGAAAACCGAAAAAAGTCTTCAGCGCCGCAATTTTGCGCCCAACCGACGCGGCCCCGTCAGAAGCCATCCGCGCCCGCATAAATTTCTGTAATTGCGCTTCAGTAACCCGGCCCCAGAAATCAGCCGCCGGTGAAGGTGAAAAACCGCAGTCTTCTTCCAGAAAAGCACATAACTGCTTAATATCCGAGATGTAAGCTCTGACCGTATGCGAAGAAAGCTGCCGTTCATCTTCAAGAAAGCGCCTGAAATGCAAAACCGGGTCTGCCATAATTTTCGCTCTCAAGTAAACCGGATCGGTGCCTTAGAATCTACTTTTTTGCCGACAAATTCTCGGGTTAGACAAATATAATCAGCTCTAACTTGACTTTTTCAGAATTGATGGGTTAGTAAACGCATCCTGACACGATCCCAAAAGTCCCTTAACCTTTCAATCAACACTGTATCACGGAAACCAATAATTTGCAGGAAAAAAAAGAGTTCCCTTATCTTCTAGTATTCCTACTGCTTTCAATTCTCCTGCACCTGGGACTGGCATATTATTTCCGTACCTGGAAACCGGCGGCCAAAACCCTCGCCGAGTTGCGCAAAAAAGAGAAAGAGAATATTCCGGTCCAGATAATTGATCTGCCGCCGAAAAAGAAAAAACCGGCCAAACCCAAGCCGCCGCCGAAAAAACCCAGATTTCTCACCGATCGTAATAATCGTACTAAAGTAGAAACCCGGACTGAGCCGAGCCCGGCCGAAGCCGTCGCGGTCAAACCGGTGCGGCCGACCCCGCCCAAGCCCAAAGCTGAGCCCCGGCCGAAACCGCGGCCAAAGCCCAAAGCCCGGCCAAAGCCCAAAGCCCGGCCAAAGCCCAAAGCCCAACCGCCGGACAGTAAAATTAAACCTCAAATTAAATCTCCGGACCAACTCCCGGCGTCTGAAAAAAGAGAGGTAAAAAAAGAGACGAAAAAGAAAACGCAACCTGACATCAAAAAGCTGTTCCCGTCGTTCAAGGAACTTACGGAAATAAACCGGGAGCAAAGCCGGCGCCGGTCGCGATCGGGAAAACAGAGCCCAAGGCTGCCGAACAAACTGAAAAAAGGTACTGAGATTTCTCTCAACACCCTTAATTATGAATTTCACTCCTACTATCTGGCACTGAAGAGAAAGATAGAGCTGGTCTGGGAATACCCCTACCGGGCCCGGCGCACCGGGGCTCAGGGACGGCTGTTGCTGCGTTTCGTCATCAACAAAGACGGCACTCTGCTTGAAGCCAAACTCCTGCGCTCATCCGGCTACGCCCTGCTCGACAGTGAAGCGATCCGGGCAATCCATAACGCCGCGCCCTATCCGCCGCTGCCGGAGCGGATGGGAGTTGATCATCTGGTCATCACCGCAACTTTTGAGTACTCACTAAGCTATCGCTCGGTCCATTAGGAGGCGGTCCGGTCCCGGACGGCAGCATGAAAGAATGAGCGCGACCAAATCAGGAACAGCAGTTAATCGCGGCATTCCCGTATTATAAACTTCAGGCCGCCGTGGCGGTTTTCGCGGTTGTGGTTTTGCCCTTGGCCTTGGTGCCGCTCTTTTCCGGTTGGGCGGCAAATTTCTTCTCATTCTCCGCTTTTTTACTCTCCGGCTGCCGGTTTTTACCATAATCGGTGGCATACCAGCCCCCACCCTTCAAAATGAATGAAGTCGCGGATACCAGTTTATGGACCGGCCCACCACAGTCGGGACACTCGGTTAAAGGTTCAGCGGTAATCTTCTGTAACATCTCAAACTGTTTTTCGCACTTCTCACAGCGATACTCATAAATTGGCATAACGTCCTACCCTTTATTAACTTCCAATACGGGGACAAATCCCGCAACCCAAACGAGCTTTTTTTGGCCCGTACCCAGGGGCAATCCGCTGGTCGCACCCCAAGGGCACTTCCGTTGGGCGCAAATAAGTACTCTTATCAGAACATTTTCTTGTTTTTACAGTTGAAAAAAGCTGTCGAAAAAACAAGAAAATAACCTGTAAGGTACTAATGCGGGAACAGATCCCGCAACCCAAACGGAGCCTTTTCGGCCCGCACCCAAGGGCACTTCCGAGGGTCGCAAATAAGTGCTCTTATCAGAACATTTTCTTGTTTTAAAACAAGAAAATAACCTGTAAGGCACTAAACTACGAGACTGGAACCGCCTCTAAAATTTTAACAAATCGTAACTTCCAAGTAAATCCAGCAACTCGGCACTACTCATATCTTTAATATGAACAGTTTTACGCCGCGATTTAAGACCGCCGACGACCGCAATCCGCCCTTTGGCAAGTTTTAAGGTTTTGGCCAGAAAATCACGACAGAGCCGATTGGCAGCCCCATCCACCGGCGGGGCGGTCAAAGAGATTTTAAGGGCGGCGTCATGCAGCCCGATAATCTGATTCCGCGCCGCCCGGGGCTGAACAAAGACCTTAAGATTCACCCCGCCGGCCCGTTCCTGCAGCCACAATTTATCCATATTTTTCAGTGAGCCAGGTTATAGGCAAACTGTATTAGAGTCTGAACCACAAAAGATTGAATAAAAAAGATGCCCAGCATAATTATCATCGGGGCAAAATCGATCCCGCCGACTGCCGTCCACGGAAACCAGCGCCGGATCAGGGAGAAAACCGGCTCCGTCACCTGATAAAGAAACCTGACAATCGGGTTATAGGGATCCGGATTAACCCAGGACAAAAGCGCCCGGATTATTACAATCCAGAGGTAGAGGCTCAAGATAATATCTAAAAGTTTAGCGACTGAAATCAAAAGGTTGCTCAGCATATACATAATTCAACTCTCATTGTAAAAGACTGCCTGAAAAAACCTTCATTAACTACTCAACAAGGTTTTTTCAGGGGCATTTTTATTTATAAATTCAGCGACTGCGCTAAAAAACTACAGCTTGATTAACTGTAACTATTCAGCCAAAATTTACCCCCCCCCACCTTCTGGAGGGGGCGGGGGTGGTTTTTCGTAAGCGGTTGCGGAAACGATTTCGTTGTTTTTCGAAAGCGAGCGGGAGCCCATCAGCATTGCAACTGTTTGAGCGTAGCGAGTTTTGCAAGGCGGGCGCAGCGAGCTTAAAGGAAAAACAGAAATCTTAACGCCTGGCGGAGAAAAACCGCGCCCGACCCCGGATTCGGCTGAATAGTTACGATTAACTTATACCGACAAAGGCCAGCTGGCGGCCGGTTATAGCATGATCACGACGATAGGAGAAGCACAAATCCTGACAGCAGGTGCAGATATTTACCGCGTGAAAATCGGCTTCCGCCAGACCGGCGGCCAGAAGCTGAGCTTTCTGAACCGCCACAAGATCGAGCTGAAAACCTGCGGCTGATTGCCGATACCAGCCGCTGGCCCCATTTAACTCCGGCAGTTTATGAAAACGCTCAATCACCTCAGAGCCAACCGCAAAACAACAGGGCGCAATCGCCGGCCCGGCATAAACCGCAAGCTCAGAAACCGCCAGCGAAAAATTGTGCCGCAACGCCGCGACCGCCGCCGCCGCAACCCCTTTCGCCAGACCGCGCCATCCGGCGTGAACCACGGCTGCCGCCCGGCCTTTTTTATCAGCAATAATCAACGGCAGACAATCAGCGGTCAGCACCCCGAGCAGCACCCCGGGTTCCGCGGTCAGCAAGGCATCAGCTTCATCTAAAGCCAATTGTTCCGGAGCTTCAATATCCCGGCCGCTGACCACCCGGCAGCGGCGGCCATGCACCTGCTTACAGGTCAGGATTTTTGTAAAGCGGCCGCCGCCGACTTTCGCCAACAGATTACGGCGGTTTTCAGCGACCAGCGCGGCATCATCACCAACGCTGTAACTCATATTGGCCGCGGCAAAAGCTCCCCGGCTCTCGCCTCCGGAACGAAGGCTGAAACCGGCAACCAGGGGGCCGGTTACGGCAACCCTAAGGTAGGCAGGACCGGATTGATTGTCAAGGCTGAAAGGATATTTTAACTTTAAGGACAATCCAACCCCGCCAATTCTTCAAGTTTTTTCAGTAAAGATTCAATATCGGCCGGCAGGGAACTTGAAAACTCAAGGTTCGCGCCGGTAACCGGGTGTTGAAAACCGAGACTTAAGGCATGCAGGGCCTGACGGGGGAATTTGGCCAGGAACTCCCGGCCGCAGGCGGCCGCCGCACTCCGGCTGATCCCCTTTTTCCCATAAACCTGATCCCCGACCAGAGGATAACCGGCTTCACTTAAATGAACTCTGATTTGGTGGGTGCGGCCGGTCTCAAGCCGCAATGAAACTAAAGAGCAGTTACCAACCGGATAATAACGCAGAACCTGGTAATTGGTTTTGGCATATTTGCCGCCCCTGGCGACCGAAGCCATTTTTTTGCGCTGCCGCGGATGCCTTCCCAGATTTGATTGAAAACTACCGGCCGCCGGCAGCAACCGGCCGTAAACCAGAGCCTGATACTCCCGTTTAACCGTATGTTCCTTAAATTGCAAGGCCAGGCCCTGATGACTGATATCATCCTTGGCGACCACCAGCAAACCGGATGTATCCTGATCCAGACGATGCACAATCCCGGGCCGCCGCACCCCGCCGATACCGGCAAGATCGCCACAGTGAAACAGTAAGGCGTTAACCAGAGTGCCGTCCGGATTGCCGGCCGCCGGATGCACGACCATCCCCGCCGCTTTATTGATCACCACCAGGTGCGGATCTTCAAAAACAATCTCCAGCGGCAATTTTTGCGCTTCGACCCGCAGCGGAACCGCCGGTGGAATTTTCAGGTTGATCAGATCGCCGCTTTTCAGGAGACAGGAGATCTTGGCCGGACGGCCGTTGACCAGAACGGCGCCTTCTTTCACCAGCCCCTGCAGCCGGCTGCGGGAGATCTCCGGCTGCTGTGCCGCCAGGAAACGATCCAGACGACAACGTTCACCCCCGGCGAAAAGATATTCTGATAATGAGCCTGAACCAGATTCCGCCTCAGGCATTTCAGTCGCTGCCATCCCTTAAGAATCTGCTTCCGCGCCCAGTTTCTTCCGTAACAACTGCCTAATTTTCAGGGCTTCGGGAAAATCATCTTTTAATTCCAGAGCCCGGTCCATACAGGCCAGGGCCTCTTTAAACTGTTTTTTATCGATCAGGGCCCGGCCCATATTGAAATTCAAGATCGGGTCCTGACTGTTAATTTCCAGGGCCTTGCGATAGCTGTCCAGAGCCTGATCGAACATCTTCATTTTTCTTAAATCAATCCCGAACTCATTAAAAACATGTTTATTTTCTTCCTCAAACAAGGCTTCAATATTGGTCAGTTTATCAAGAATTTCCTTGGCCTCTGCCTCCTCGCCCTTTTCGATATGGAGTTTGGCCATGCCGTAATTAGCCCGTACATGATCTTCGTCCAGTTTCAGAGAGCAGCCAAATTCAAACTCGGCACTGTTGTACTCCCCCCGGCGCAGATGAAGATTGCCGCGGGAGGCGTGACGATCGGCCTTTTCCTTGATTTTGTTATCTTTATCCGATTTTTCCGCCGGCGGCACAAAATCAGGTTTCGCCGTACAGCGCTGAAAAAACTCTTCCTTTTCCACGACTTCGGTAATACTGGTCGGACGCCCGGCCATATTGAGCAAACTGAGTTTGACCATACCGTCCGGCTGTTCCTCGGCAAAGAAGATATTCTCGCCGGTCGTCTTCCGCTTGGTCGCCCCGGTCCCTAATGAAATTTTCACGCTCTCAATATAATAGCCGGAGATCTTCTCGTCGTTCGCCGCTGCCGCAGTTGCGGCATCTTCCGTTTTTTGTTCTTCCACCATACTAAACCCCTGATTGCCCTTTTTTTTAATACTTCAGCCAAAAATCAGCGCAAAACATCTGCAACTAGTCCTTGCCATTTTTACGGTAAGCGATTATGTAGACCATCAATGCAGATCGCAAGGATTCACATTACCCTATTATCGTACAAAATTTCAAGATGAATTCAACCTCAACCAGAGATGGTCGGCAAAACCTGAATTTCGACCTGACTATCCTGGAACACGCACCCTACGGAATAGTTGCCTGCGACATCGCGGGAGAGATTCTTTTCGCCAATCCTCTAGCCGCGTTTATGCTCCAGGAAAAGAGCCTGCCGGGGAAAAACCTCCTGCGGATCATGGCTGATATTCCTGAATTTAAAAAAGGCTGGGATATGCTGCAGACTGAATTTAACGACCAGTTTGCCCTGCCCTTTTCAATCAAACCGGATCCGGCGAACAGTGCCAACAATCTCGACACTGAAACCAGCCTCGCCCTGCGGGTGACCCGCTTTCAAAACAACCCCGACCAGAGATGCAATACCCTTATATTTATTGAAGATTTGAGCAGTAATGAAACCCTGGATGTCGCCGACAGGTTCTACACCGACAGTCTTGAAAACCTGATGAGTGAGAAGTGCCAGGAGTTGGAATTGATGCAGGAGCAACTGATTATAACCGAAAAAAAAGCGGCTATGATTGAAACCGCGGGGGCTGTCGCCCATGAATTACGGCAGCCGATGACCACCATTATCGGCACTATCGACCTGCTCAACACCAAACCGGAGGTTCAGGAAAACCCGGATATCAAGAAACGCTTCGAGATAATTCAGAAACAGTGCCTGAGGATGGCCGAGACCATCAAACAGATGGAAGAACTGGTAGAATACCGCACCCGGCAATACTTAAAAAACAAACTGATTGTTGACCTGGAAGAATCAAGTCGAAAACAGGAACTCGGTAAGAAATCAACTGAAATCGAGCCCGGCGCAGACGAGCAAAAAGCAAAAGCCGATAAATTTCTCCGAATGCGCAAACCCTTAAAGTGAACGAACAACTGTCCGTTTCTTTATGCTACTGATTTCAGGCAAAGCCGCGACCGCCGCCGGCAGGACAGCCGGAAGCGCAGGCCGGGCTCCCGGTTGCTTTCACCACCGGAGCGGCACAGCATGAGAGAATTTTTCTCAGGCCGACATAGCCGCACTCTGAACACGACAGCGTTGAACCATCCTCGCCTAATTTCTGCAAAACCTCTTTCCGGACGCCGCATTCAGGGCATTCATATTCATAGATCGGCATCGAAACCCGCCTCCCGACATGATGCAGCCGACGTATCACTGCAATCCATGCCGAAATGTTCCATCAAGGCACCAATTAACAATTTGCTGATATCATCACTCACCCAATAACGCATAGCCACGCCTTCACGGGCGGAATCAACAATCCCTTTCCCCTTTAAAACCGAAAGATGCTGTGAAACCGTTGCTTGCGAAAGTTCAAGACAACTCCAGAGATTTTTCACGCAACTTTCATTCGTCAACAGGGTCTGCACAATCTGCAGGCGAACCGGATGCCCCAGAACCTTCAGAACCTCTGCGACTCGATGACAAACCTGATCCTTGTTCAAAAGCAACCTCCATTATCGCAAGCGACTATAGCAATCAGACAATCCCGAGCCCATTAAATGACTATTAAATCAAGATATCTACATAATACTGCCGTCTTATATAATTTTACAAAAAAACTGTCAAATGATTTGTCTCCGCGTCCGGGCACTGATCCGGCATTACGGAAATCCCCTTGTGTTAAAATATATAAACGTGTTATAATTTCTGCTTGCACAAATGAGCCCAACTTCAACCAGCAAAGATTTTTATTAAAAACCGCCGATGCCGACCATAGCGACCCCGAACATTGAGCTTTTAGAACTGATGCTGCACCTGGATAAACGTCAGGGGCTTGAGTACGCTTTCATATCTATCCGGCCCAACACCAGGATTTTAAGCCCTGAAGACCCCGCGGTCCTGCGCTCAATTCTCGAAACCATCAAAGACAAAATCAGAGAGCATAAGATTCGGCACGGCCTCCGCAAAAGCAACGCCATCGTCGGCAGTGTCAAAGAATATCTCAAGGCCTACCCCAAGATTCAGCGCGAAAAAACTTTCTTTACTTTTCCCTTGGCCGGCCCGACCCCGCCGCAAAAGGGTGATGACGGCTCCATCGAGGAACTTATTGACCTTAAACTGAAACCCGGCAAAATCACTAATGAAAAAACCGGTCAGATCGACTACCACGATTTAGGTTTCAGCGATACCCTGATTCACGAAGGCAAGCCCCTGATTATCATAACCCATGCCACTCCCGGAGTTGACGGAATCGATATCTTCCAGCAACCGATCAAGGCCGAGCCCGGGAAGGCGGTTAAAATTCCGCTCTACGATAAAAGAACAATCTACCCTGAAGAGGTTCAGGAAACCGGCCAAACCATACTGAAAGCCCGCATAACCGGGTTCCTGTATAAGGATTTCGACCGCGGCTACTTCATCGACAAAGACGTTCTCGCCGACAAGGTTGATTTTACAACCGGCAATATTGAGATTCGGGATTTTGCGCAAATCGACGCCTCAATCAAGGTTTCCGGAGATAAAAACATCCTGCACAACTCGGTCAAACCGGGCTTTAGCCTTAAAGCCAAAGAAATTTTCGTTGACGGCAATGTCGGCCGGGATGCAACTATCGAAGGTGATACCATCAAAATCAGCGGCATCGTCAGTGCCAACGCCCGGATTATCGGCCACGACATTGAAATCGGCAAGGTCATCGGAGCTCACGTTACCGGCAGCAAAATTAAAATCGGCTCGGTTTTACAAAATGCCACGATAACCGGTGACGATATCTTCATCAAAACCTCGATGTCCTCACAGATTTTCGGCAATGAAGTTTTCATCAGCGAGGAACTCCGTTCGGGTACCGTCACCGCCGCCGTTTTTATCTTCTGCCGTAAAGCCACCGGCACCAGCCATTCAACTCTGAGCATCGATCCTTTTGCCCTCCCCGGCTTCAGGCAAAAACTTGAGGTCCAGCAAGCCCTGGCTGAAAAACAGGAGAAACTCTACCGGAAACGCAACCTTGTTTTTGAAAAAGAACAAAACAAACACAACCGCCGCTTTCAGTCGTATATCGATAATTTCTATCTCCATATTGAAAATGAGAAAAAAACCATTCTAAGCAAAGCCCAGAAAAGCGCGATTGAACAACTCTTGACGCACGGTAAAATTGGTGAAATAAGTCAAAAGCTGAACTTCAAAATCGACCCGGACACCAGAACGCTGCTCAACAATTATGCTGACAGCCTGACCCGGCTCCGGGTTTTATTTGCTGAAGTTGCAGAATTAAATCAGGCCTATATAAAAGAGAAAAACCTGCTTGAGGAAATGGAGGAAGCCTATACCAGGGGGCTTATTCTGATTACCGATGAAAGCTCCGGCGAGATTAAAATCTGCTATCGCGATACCTGTCTGGCCCCGATCGTTTTCAACCGGAACCTGCTTTTCTGCTTTGATAAAAAGCGTAAGAAAATATTCCCCCTGAAAAAATTCGGCGCCGTCACCCATCAACGACTCTTCACCCAACTCTCCAGCCGGGCCCTGGCCACGGTCAACAACTTCACCTCTTAGGAGGTATAGCCGAAAATGACTGAGCCCTCCTCAAATCGCAATTTCAGGTCAACGCGAAAATAATGACCCCGCCCAAAAGCAGCCTGATAAAAAATGCCGGGATCATCGGCCTGGCGACCCTTTTAAGCCGGATTCTGGGTTTTGTCCGGGATATGGTTACGGCCAACTATCTCGGCACTTCAATCTATGCCGATGCCTTTTTTGTCGCTTTCCGCATCCCCAACCTGCTGCGCCGGCTTTTCGGCGAGGGCTCTTTGACCGCCGCCTTTGTCCCGGTTTTTTCCAGCTATCTCGCCGCCGACAAGCGCCGCGAAGCTAAGGAAATCGCCCAGACCGCGATGACGCTGACCGCAATCTGCCTGACGCTGGTCACCATCTGCGGTATCATCTTTTCGCCGTTTATCATTTCCGTCATCGCCCCGGGTTTCAGCGCCACACCGGAAAAGTATGAACTTGCGGTTTTCCTCAACCGGATTATGTTTCCCTACATTCTCCTTATCAGCCTGGTCGCTCTGGCTATGGGCATATTGAATGCCGACAACCATTTTTTGACCCCGGCCCTGGCACCGGTACTGCTTAATATCTGCATGATTGCCGCCGTTCTGGGCCTGACTCCGTTTTTAGACAATGCCGCGCAGGCTCTGGCGATCGGGGTTATCTGCGGCGGTATGGCCCAGTTGTTCCTGCAACTTCCGGTCTTAAAAAAACACGGCTTTCCCTGGCGGTTGCGCTTTAACTTCCGTCATCCCGCCATCAAACGGGTACTTTTCCTGATGGGGCCCTCACTACTCGGCCTGGCCATCACCCAGATCACCATCTTCTGCAACACCCTGCTCGCTTCCTATCTGGCTGACGGCAGCATCTCCTATCTCTATTTCGCCGACCGCCTGATTCAATTCCCCCTGGGAATTTTCGCGGTGGCTCTGGGAACCGCGACCCTGCCGGCATTGAGTCGTTCTGCGGCAAAAAGGGATTGGCAGGAATACTCAAGCACCTTTTCACTCGCGTTGCGCCTGCTTATATTTATTACGATACCGGCCATGGCCGGTCTGATTTTACTGAGCAAACCGATTGTTTTCCTGCTTTTTGAACACGGCCGTTTCGGGGCTCATTCCACAACCATGGTCGCCCGGACAATCATCGCCTATGCCACCGGCCTCTGGGCCTATGCCGGGTTGAGAATAATCGTTCCCGCGTTTTATTCTCTGCAGGACACCAAAACTCCGGTCAAAACCGGGGCCGTCGCCCTGGTTGTCAACCTGATTTCAGCCTTCGTTCTGATGCACTTCTACCAGCATATCGGCCTGGCGCTGGCCACTGCCGTTTCCAGCGCCGTCAATTGCCTTTTGCTCTTAAGCCTTCTCCGCCGCCGCCTCGGTAATGAAATCAAAATAACCGGCCTCTCCCAAGCCTTCAGCCGGACTTTTTTCGCCACGGCGGTTATGGCTCTGGCGATTATCGGGCTTGACCAAATCGCTCTGACCGCGCCCGGCTACATTTCCCATTGCCGGGACTTACTGCGGCTTATCCTTAAACTTACAACCGCTTTATCTGTCTATTTTATCTCCAGCCGCCTTGCAGGCAGTCCCGAATTAAAAGAACTGCAAAAATTAATCACCCGGCGGCGCCAGCGTCAAACCGGCAACGGTTAACCCGAAAAAATCATCTAATGCGGGAACAGATCCCGCAACCCAAACAGGGCCTTGCGACCCGCACCCAGGGGCAATCCGCTGGTCGCAAATAAGTACTCTTATCAGAACATTTTCTTGTTTTTACAGTTGAAAAAAGCTGTCGAAAAAAACAAGAAAATAACCTGTAAGGCACTAATGCGGGAACAACTCCCGCAACCCAAACAGGGCCTTGCGGCCCGCACCCAGGGGCACTTCCGCTGGTCGCAAATAAGTACTCTTATCAGAACATTTTCTTGTTTTTACAGTTGAAAAAAGCTGTCGAAAAAAACAAGAAAATAACCTGTAAGGCACTAATCAGCCACTATGAAACCTGCAAAATTAATTCTGATATTTCTGCTGACATTAAGTTTAAGCCTGCTCGCCCTGTCGGGCCTTGACCTTCTCTGGTTTGCCCATCACGGCAACCGGCAGCCTGAAACGGTAATCACAATCAAACCGGGCAGCTCTTTAAAGAAAATCACCCGGATTCTCGCCGAACATAACCTTATCGGCTCCCAACTGCGTTTCAAAATTCTCAACCGGGTTTTACAAAGTTCCGCCGCCTTAAAAGCCGGCGAATACGAAATCGCGGCCGACGCCACCCCCCTGGCCATTATCGCAACCCTGCGGCAGGGCAAAAGCCTGCAGCATAAAATCAGTTTCCCCGAGGGTTTCACCCTGAAACAGATTGAAAATCGACTCGTCGCCGCCCGGGTCTGCACGGCGGCAGAATTTGAAAAAATCACCACCGCCGCGCCCGAACTTAAAAAATGGCAGATTCCGAGCGCTAATCTCGAAGGCTACCTTTTCCCCAGCACTTATTGTTACGATCGCAACACCTCCTGCCGGGAGCTGGTCACGCAGATGCTTGACACCGGGCGGCAGAAGTTTACGGCGCTGAAAGCCGCCGCGCCGACAACTAATTTCAACCGCCATCAAATTTTGACTCTGGCCTCAATAATCCAGAAAGAGGCCGGCAACCTTGAGGAGATGCCGCTGATCGCAGCGGTATTCTACAATCGCCTGCGCCGCCATCAGCGCCTGGCCAGCGATCCGACCACAATCTATGGTCTCGGCGAAAGTTTTGACGGCAATCTGCACCGGCGCGATCTGAAAAACCCCTCGCCCTATAATACCTATCGCCACAAAGGCCTGCCGCCGGGTCCGATCTGCAGCCCCGGCGCAAGCGCCATCAAGGCCGCCTTAAACCCGGCCGTAAGCGACTATCTCTTCTTTGTCTCCCGCAACAACGGCAGCCACCAGTTCTCAAAAACCTATGCCGAACATCAACAGGCGGTAAAAAAATATCAGCTCGGGAAATAAATATTCAACAACCACCAGTTAACTGAATATTCAGCAATCAATTTAGTTGACGAAAACCGGATAACGGTTATAATGGCGGATAGATTTAAACATTCAACCATAACCAACCATAAACCTGAAAGGGCATAGCTTATGTCTGAATTACGCAAAGATCCGATTATTGACCGCTGGGTCATCATCTCGCGGGAACGCGGCAAAAGGCCCTCTGAATTCAGTAGTTTAAAACAGGAAAAAAGAAGCGGCTTCTGCCCTTTCTGCGTCGGCAATGAAGACGTTGTCCCGCCGGAGATTCTCGCCTATCGCCAGCCCGGCAGCCAGGCCAATGATGCTGACTGGCGGCTCCGGGTGGTTCCCAACAAATTTCCCGCCCTCCATATTGAAGGCGATCTGATTCGCCGGGGTGATGGGGTTTATGATATGATGAACGGCATCGGCGCCCATGAGATCGTCATTGAAAGCCCCGACCATCAGGCAACTCTGGCAAACATGCCGATGGCTGCGATTGAAGATGTGCTTTGGGCTTTCCGGGATCGTATCCGCGACCTGGCCGGCGATAAACGTTTCCGTTATGTCATGGTTTTCAAAAATCACGGCCGCGCCGCCGGCGCCACCCTTGAGCACTCCCACTCCCAGATTATCGCCCTGCCGATTGTGCCGAAACTGGTTAAAGAAGAGGTTGATGCCGCCAAAAAATATTACGATTACAAGGAGCGCTGTGCTTTTTGCGACATCATTCAGCAGGAGATCAATCAGGGTGTCCGTATGGTCAGTGAAAATCATGAGTTTGTCGCGATCTGTCCCTACGCCCCGCGTTTTCCTTTTGAGACCTGGATTCTGCCGAAACAGCACAGCCACGATTATCAGGAGATCAGCAAGGAGATGATTGAAGGGCTGGCCCTGATTCTCTCCGACACGCTTAAACGGACAAACCGGGTCCTTGATACACCGCCGTTTAATTTCGTTCTCCACACGGCCCCGGTCAATCACCATGATGCCGGCAACCATTTTCACTGGCATATCGAGATCATTCCCAAATTAACCCGGGTCGCGGGCTTTGAATGGGGAACCGGCTTCTACATCAACCCGACCCCGCCGGAGGAATCGGCCAAATTCCTCCGTGACGCCAAAATCTGATCTATTATGAATATCCTTTTCGCCGTATCCGAAGCTGAACCTTTCGCCAAAACCGGCGGCCTCGCCGATGTTGCCGGGGCCCTGCCCCGGGCTCTGGCCGCGGCGGGAGATAAAGTTCATCTTTTCCTCCCGCTCTATCGTGAGATCAAGGGAAAATACAAAAACTTCACTCCGGAAGCCGAAGTTTTCATTCCCGTCGGCGACCGCCGGCTCTCCGGCGCCATCGTCGGTTTAGGCTCGCCGCCGGCCGGCCAACACCCCAACCTTAAAATCCGCTTTATAGTTCAGGATGAGCTTTTTGACCGGCCGGAAATCTACGGCCCGCCCGGAAGTGAATACCCGGACAACGGTATCCGTTTCATTTTCTTCTGCCGGGCGGTGCTCGATGCCGTCAACCTGCTTAACCTCGACATCGACGTCTACCACAGTCACGACTGGCAGACCGGCCTGATTCCGGTTTACCTGAAAACCCTCTATAAAAAACCGCCACACTATCAGGGCGGCTCTCTGTTTACGATTCACAATCTCGGCTATCAGGGCATTCAGGATAAAAGCCTGATGCCGCTTACCGGACTTAACTGGGAGGAATTCACATTTCAACGCCTCGAATTTTTCGATCAACTCAACCTGTTGAAAGGCGGGCTGGTTTACGCCGACAAACTCAATACCGTCAGTCAGGCCTACAGCCGGGAAATCCTCAAACCGGAATTCGGTTTCGGCCTCGAAAAGGTTTTACAGGAACGGCGCGATGATCTTTATGGTATCTTAAACGGAGTCGATTACAGTGAATGGGATCCGGCCCGCGACCCCTATATCGACAACCATTTTCAACTCGGCCGTATGGCCGGAAAAAAAGTGTGCAAGAAAAAACTCAGCACAGCGTTTGGCCTCTCATATTCCGCTAATCTAGCGCTGATCGGTATGGTCTCACGCCTGGTCACTCAGAAGGGTTTTGACCTGATCCTGGCGCTCCTGGAAAGGGTTAACGAATTTGCGGCAAAATTTGTCTTCCTCGGTACCGGAGATGAAAAAATTGAGACGCAACTCGCGAAACTGGCCGGCCGCTATCCGGAAAAGATCGCGTTCATCCGCGGCTACGATAATCGTTTAGCCCATCTTCTCGAAGCCGGAGCCGATATTTTTCTAATGCCTTCGCGCTATGAGCCCTGCGGCCTGAACCAGATGTACAGCCTGCGCTACGGCACCGTGCCTTTAGTCCGGGCCACCGGCGGCCTTGATGACAGTATCAGCCATTTTAACCCGCAAACCGGCCGCGGCAACGGCTTCAAATTTTCCGTCTACAGCCAATCGGCCTTACAAAAAACTTTGGTTGAAACCTTGGAAATCTACCAGAAACCCCGACTCTGGCACAAACTCCGGGCCAACTGTATGCGCTGCGATTTCTCCTGGAAGCAAAGCGCGAAAAAATATCAGGAGCTGTACAAGAAAGTTTGTAAATAAATTTGAAGGCTGAAATGAACGATCAGGAACGATATGAAACCTTAACCAAGATTATCGAGATCAGCAGCTCGGCGGCCCGGATTAATGAGCGCCTGCTCCAGATCGGCCATTTTCTCTGCCTCAGAGGAATAGCGCCGACGATCGCCTTCTACCTGCTGCAGCATCGAGGTCGCTGTCTGACTCTGCGTCTGGCCACGGATTCCGGCGGCAAACTGCAACTTCCGGCCCCGCCCTGCAACTACGTTCAACCGGATCATGACGACCCGCTTTGCCGGCCCGTCAGCACCCGCATCACCACCTCGCTTGATCCGGAAATCACCAACCCGGAAGATCTTTTCCGCCGCGAACGCCCCCACGGCTTGAGCCTGCCTTTAGCCGACGAGGCGCATGTTTACGGGGTTATGGCCATCTTTTGCCGAAAGCCTTTCAGCCTTGATGAGCAAACGATTCAGTTCCTGCTGGTCGTCTGCCGACAAATAGCTTCCTGCCTGCGCGAGGATATCCTGAAAAAAAGAGCCCGAAAAAAAGTCAGCCGCCTGAAATTCCTGCATCGTATCGGCGCCAGGCTTAATGCCAGCGAAGATCTGCAGAGCGTTTTTTCCCAACTGCCCGATGAATCGCCGGTTTTCTTCGCTCATTCCGCTTCAGTGCTTAATATTTTCACGGCCGAAAACACCCCGCCGCAGACCATCGATCAAGGCTTCAGCAACCAACCGCAACGCGCGCTCGGACTTAAGATCAGCCGTTTGCAGGCAACCCAGACAAAATTCGCCCCGCATCCCACAGTATTCGACCAATACAGCCTTCCATCACCGCTCTACCAACATTTTTTCGAGCATTTCAGCGCCCACATCACCCTGCCTTTAATCAGCCGCGGCGTCAGGCTGGGCACCCTCGAATTTTTCCTTGATCGCGACCCGAAAACCCAGTATCTGCTGCCGCTGGAAAAACCGGATCTTGAACTTCTGGAAATCCTCGCCGTCCATATGGCCGCCACGTTGGAACGCTCCCGGACCCAGAGCCAACTGAATGCCGCCAATCAGGCCTCACTTATGCGCACCCGGCAGCTGACCATCTCTCACCGGATGAAGAACGCGCTGCTGGCCGCGGATTCATCGGAAAAAATTATTCGCCTGACCCTGGGCGCCCTGGTCAGCGATGAAGGTTTTTCCTGTTCGCCGGCGCTCTATTTTGATTATCAGGAAAAGAAAGATTTCCGGCACGCCCTTTTCTATGCGCAGACGCCGCAGAATTCAGCGATTGACAATCCCGGCCGCAGCCTGGCTGACGAAGCCACCCCGCTTAAAACCCTGACTGAACATCTTCTGCAGGCCAGCGACGAAACCCCGGAGAAGGTCGAAACGGAAATGGCGAGGTTGAAATTCGCCAATTTTGAGAATGCGCCCGGCCGCTTGAATCGCGCCCTGAACGAAAAAAAACCGGCCATCATTCCGGCACGGTTTGTCACCGCCCTTCATCCGGCTTTGGCCAATGTAATTCCGGGATCTGCGATAATCGTCATCCCGATTCCCGGAAAAGAGTACCTGAAAGGAATAATCCTGGCGAATGCCGACCGCATCAAACAGACGGATCTCTCCTACATCACTCTGTTCACCGATGCCGCGACGCTGGCACTTGACAATACCGAACTCTATCAGCTACTGCAGAATTCGCTGGCAACCTTAAACAGCGCCCAGAACCGGCTGACCCAGAATGAAAAGCTGATAGCTCTGGGGGAGATGGCGACCAGCATCGCCCATGAGATCAAAAACCCGCTGCTCTCAATCGGCGGTTTTGCCCGCCGCCTCCATAAAAAAATCCCGGATGACACCCGGGAGAAAAGTTACAGCCTGGTTATCACCAAGGAGATCGAACGGCTGGAAGAGATTGTCAATAACGTCCTCTCTTTTTCCCGGCCGGCAAGTAACATATTCAGTCCCCACGACATCAACCAACTGATCAAGGAGAGCACCGATCTCTTCGCCCGCGAACTAAAAAAACTGGAGATTGAACTCAGCCTGCAGCTGACTCCGGAAATGCCTCCGGTTGAATGTGACGGCAACCAGATCAAACAGGTTATGATCAACCTTATCAACAACAGTATCCATGCGATAACCGACTCTGAAGCCGAGCTTCAGGCCCATCAAATCACAATCCGCTCAACCCCTTTCTGCAATCTTGAGCAACATGATGAACGCGTACAAATTGAGATTGAGGACAGCGGCAGCGGGATTCAGGAACAGGTTATTCACGATATTTTCAACCCTTTTTTCACAACCAAACATGACGGCACCGGCCTGGGACTGCCGATCTGTCATCGCATAATTCTGAATCATCAGGGTGAAATCCGGATCAACAACCAGGTCGGCAGAGGAGTAAAAGTTACTATTACGCTGCCGTTCGAACATAAAGGGATTACAAATAATTAAGGGATTGCGAATAATTAAAACCGGGCGTATCAGGATACCGGAAAGCGAGGTCACAAAATGGAAACCCGACAATACACAATTTTAGTCGTTGATGATGAAGAAAATATCCGCTGGCTCTACCGGGAGGAACTTGAAGAAGAGGGCTATATAATTGCCGATGCCGCCAGCGGTGAAGCGGCGTTAGAGATGATCCCCGAATTAAAACCTGACCTGGTGGTTATGGATATCAAGATGCCCGGAACCTCCGGAGTTGACACTTTAATTAAAATAAAGGAACTCGACAAAGACATCCCGGTAATCCTCTGCTCCGCCTACAGTGACTACAAGCAGGATTTCTCCACCTGGGCCTCCGCTGCCTACGTCGTCAAATCCGCGAGCCTGGATGAACTCAAAAAAGCCATCGCCGAAGTCCTCAGCCAACACTACGAATAAACATCCGTCAACCGCTGACAAGAAAAAATCGGCCGCGGCGGCCAAAACGGCAATTTCATTTGACAGCCGCGCGCTTTTTTAGTACGCTGACAGCGTCAATGCCGAAACCTGACAAACGGGGGATTAGCTCAGTTGGGAGAGCGCAGCGTTCGCAACGCTGAGGCCGAGGGTTCGACCCCCTTATCCTCCACCATCAACTCTTTAACAAGCCGATCCTGTTTGCCGAGTCCGGCAAACAGGATCGGCTTGTTCATTTTAAAAGAAACAGGTAACTATTCAGCCAAATTTTACCCCCACCTTCTGGAGGGGGCGGGGGTGGTTTTTCGTAAGCGGTTGCGGAAACGATTTCGTTGTTTTCCCAGCGAGCGGGAGCCCATCAGCATTGCAACTGTTTGAGCGTAGTGAGTTTTGCAAGGCGGGCGCAGCGAGCGTAAGGAAAAACAGAGATCTTAACGCCTAGCGGAGAAAAACCGCGCCCGACCCCGGATTCGGCTGAATAGTTACAAGAAATAATCAGACAGGAGAAGCTGAAATTCTCCGGAGACCTCTACGAACAATTCGCCAAAGCTGACAAACTTAAGACCCCGATCAAGAAGAATCTTGAAGCGTTGGGATTTGAGCTATGAAGATAAATGAGCTGATAGAGGATCAGTGTTACTATGAAAAAATGCCCCTTTTGTGCTGAAGAAATTCAGGATGCCGCGATCAAATGTCGATTCTGCGGTGAATTTCTGGACGCGGCCGACAACCCGCGGATTGCCGGCAATAAGCTGCCGTGGTATTTTCAAAAAACATTTATCATCATAGCTTTTTTCAGCGTCGGTCCTCTGGCTTTACCGCTTATCTGGTGGCATCCGCAAATGAGTAAAAATTGGAAAATCGGCCTGACAATAATAACGCTTATCTGCAGTTGGTTTCTCTTCCAGGCCACACTGGCTTCAATTCGCACACTGCAGGAATATTACAAACTCATTGAAGGCTTGTAAACGAAGATGAAGCTCTTTTGGGAAATTTCAGGACGAGGCTTAAAAAGCGGCCTCCAGACGACGCGCAGCCTGGCGCTGATTATTGTACCGGTCTATCTGATTATCTCATTGCTGGATAAAACCCCGGTTTTAAAGTTCATCGGCCATATTTTTCGCCCTTTAATGGAGTTTATCGGCCTGCCGGGGGAAGCGGTAATGGGGGTGGTTTTAGGCAATGTCTTAAATATCTATGCCGCTATCGGGGCCGCCACACCTTTACATCTCAATCAGAGACAGATGACCGTCTTTGCTCTTTTCCTGTTGTTCTCACATAGTTTACCGCTTGAAGCGGCGGTCAGCCGGATGGCGGGGGTCAAGGCCTGGCCCTTTATTATCCTGCGGCTGGGCGCGGGATTTTTTCTGGCGGCCGGGCTTAACTATTTATGGATTTGATTATGGATTTCAACAGTTTTTGGCCGATTTTCGGCGCGGGCTTAATCGGGGCCGGGCGACAGGTTCTCCAGATTGCCTTGATTGTAATCCCCTTGATGATAGTTATGCAGTTTCTTGAAGAATTCAATATCCTGAAGAAGGTTTCGCGCTATCTGGAAAAGATAGTTTCCGTAATCGGTATCTCAGGGGCCGGAGCCCTGCCGCTGCTGGTCGGGATGACCCTCGGTCTGGCCTACGGGGCCGGCATGATAATTAAATACGGCAGGGACGGCAAATTAACTCATCGTGAGATGGTGCTGATAATTACGTTTCTATCGCTGAATCACTCCCTCTTTGAAGATGTCCTGCTTTTTGTGGCAATCGGAGCCCACGGCACCGTACTCCAGATAATTCGCATGACGGCAGCGATTCTGGTAACCGCGGCCCTGGCCCGCTTTCTTAAACCGGTTCCGCAGATCGGATCTCTCTAATGCGGGAACAAATCCCGCAACCCAAACGG
>WFRP01000079.1 GCA_015486505.1 Pseudomonadota bacterium
AGCCCGTTCAGCAGGTCATTGATGGCGTCGCTTTCGGATTGTTGGTTGGCTTTATCGGCGTCGTCGTCGGGATCGACATCGCCGATCGGAATAAATTCGGTTTCTTCCATGGAAATTTCAACGTGGAAGGCGTGATTTTCGGCGGAGCGGAAAGCGATGCGCCGGCATTGCGGGCGGTTTAAGGGGGCGGCAATCGCCATAGTGATGACGCTTGAGATGCAGATCGCCTTGGGCTGCGGATTGCTGGCTGCGAGGCCGTAGCGTTGTTTAATGATGCTCCGGGCTTTACCCATAATCTGATTGATAAGTTCACCGATACTGTCGACAACTTCGTCGGCAGTATGTTCCGAGGCCAGTTCCTCTTCCGGCATACCCATAAAGAGCATTGATTTGCGGTAGATTTCGAGGGCGACCGCGCCACTGAAATTCATGATGAAAAGGCCGGAGTAATCACCGTTAAACTGAACAAAGCTGCCGATATCCGGCTTCAGGAAAACCGAAGGCACCTTCTGTATGGTCGGGGCGATACTGACCCTGGTGTTGGTGGCCTGATTTATAATCAGCTCACAGGCTTCGGCAAAAATCTGAGCGATTTCATTGATGGTCGCGTCACTTCCGGGGTTTATGGTCATAGCTTCGACTCCTTTGGCAGGCATTATGGGTTGTGGCGATTCTATACTCTGTCAGAGCGGTTTTTAATCGTATTTGATAGCAACCCCTGTCTGATAGCCCAAGGGTCGGGAAATGTCAATATGTCCAGCCAGGGTGCGGCATTTTTTTCCGTCGATAAGAATTTGCAGTAAGTTGTAGTCGGGGAAATTTTTAAGCAGGCTGTTCGTCAGACAGGCAATTGTCAGGATTTCATCCTGGGCGCCGGAGTTAATCAGATTATTGCGGATGTCGGCTGAAATATCCAGGATTATCAGGGGTTTTTTAAAAGAGACTGAACGCAATTTCGTCCTCGGGGCCAGTGCGGCCGGCCGGTCTTTTACCGGAATACTTAAAAAGGCGATTATCCTTTGAACCTTCTTCCGGCGGCTGAGGGTTTTGTTGATTTTCAGCGAGGTTTTAACCAGCTGACTGAAATCCGAGGAGAGCCGGTAGATTATAAGATTTGTTGCCTGGCCCAAGGCCGGGTTAATTTTGGTTTTGGGTGGTTGTGGGCCCTCTTTTTTAGATTTCACCGATGTATCCCGGTGTTGGCGGGAATCGGGCCGCCCGATTGCCTGAGATTTTTTGTTCGGAAGTGGGGACCGGCCGGGAAAATGTCTGCCGACAGTAAGGTATAAAAGCCCCACCAGGCCGGCGGTCAGCAGGAGGAAAAGCGCGGCCGGAACAATGGAACTGCGTTTAGGCGCGGATTTGCCCTTTTTTGGGTTCACTCGCCTTTTCTTATGTTTAGTTTTGGTACGGGCCAAAGTTAAAACCTGGATTCTGCTCCGAAAAAATTACTCAGCGTAATTTTCTTCTAAGTAACGCTTTGTAACTATATGAAATTATAAAATTTTATCTGTGTCTATCCGTGTCTATCCGTATCCATCTGTGGTTCAACAAAAAAATAGAAACCACAGATGAAAGCAGATTAACCCAGATTTAGTTCCGCTCACGTTACTTGTATATATGCGGCCGCGATAGCGGTCCGGGTTGCTTCTTAACAGTCACCTTTTATCATAGAGAGGTTTTGAAAACAACGGCTAAGCGCGGGATTTTCGAGCTTTTTAATCGGTGACGTGATTGGTGTCAGCCTGACAACCGTCGGCGATGCCGTAACTGTTTGATTGCGACCGTTATTTTTCGCCCGGTAGAGGGCCTGGTCGGCGCATTCAACCAAATCCAGGGCGCTGTTCAGTTCAGTGCCGGCAACCCCGATGCTGGCGGTTACGTTAAATTTAACCTTATCCACAGTAAACAGATCCCGGCGGGCAATAGCCTTGCGGATTCGTTCAGCCATTCTCCGGGCTTCATCAAGCCGGGTTTGGGGCAGGATTATTGTAAATTCCTCGCCGCCGTAGCGACAGGGGGTATCACTTTGACGAACCTCATCGCGCAGGATTTTGCCCAGATTTTTCAAAACGCTATCCCCGGTTCGATGGCCGTAGTTGTCATTTATCGCTTTGAAATGATCAATATCAAGCATTATCAGAGAGGTCGGATGGTTGTAGCGCTCTGATCTTTCAATCTCCTTCAGGATGATTTCATCAAAGCAGCGCCGGTTGTAAAGAGAGGTTAAACTGTCAATGCGATTATCCTGTTGCAGTTTATGCCAGTTTCGGGCTTCACGGAGCCGTTTCCCAAGATGGGTGAGACAGTAATCAAGGAGTTCACAGCGGTCCGCTTCGGGAAGTCCGTTGCTGTAGAGGAGTAATTGATCAAGATCACCGTCAGCCGTAGTCGCGGCAATCAGACGCAGCCGATTTTGCGGTCTGACCGTGGCGGTTGGGGCTGTCGCGTCGGTTGTTTTAAGTTCGGAGTTTTGTCGGTTGAATCGGGCTCTTAATCCGGCAATCTCGAAGTTTAGCACCGGTGTCGGCGTTTGCCCGGCAATAATCATTTCGTTGCCGTTCTTCCCCGCTGAAATAAGCACCAGAGTTTGTTCTTCGTTGAGTTCCCGGATCTGTCTGGCCGCGGCGATAAGCATCTTGCGCGGCTGCTTAAGTTCGAGCTGGTCGATAAATTTATGGAGGAAAATCAGGGAAGAGCGCGATTTTTCACTGTTTATAATTGATGCTCTCGCGCCGGCCGCCGGGCCGCCGGCGGCCTGGAAGATCCGCTGCCAGGCCGGGAGCAGGTATGAGAAAAAGTTTTTTTTGCGTGGCGCTGCTTTGCTGGTTCTGTAACTCATAGCACAAATCCTGATACGGTTCCGGGGTTTGCCGGATTTAAAAAGATTGTTATTGCCTTTGATCATCTGTGTCCATCCGTGTGCATCTGTGCTTCAACCTAAAAATTATAAACCACAGATGAACACGGATTTGGTAACTTCCTGCCTGACCTCTCCGTGCCTTTGCGTCTCTGCGCGAGATAAAAGTGGTTTTCGCGCAGAGGCGCAAAGGAAAAGCATCCGTTTATTGTATCTATGCGACCGCAATAGCGGTTCGGCTCGCTTCCTGAGTTCTGAAAATTGCAACTGCTGTGCCAAAGCCCGGTATGACCCTGTTTGAGCTTGATCCGGGTGAGCTGGTTTGTAATGATAAGTAATTGAAATAAAAGGGATAGTTCTGGTGGTGTCAAGTTGAAAATAATAGGTTCCCGGGTTTAAGTATGCCGGTTTTCGGGGAATGGCGCAAGCGGTATGTCAAAGGCTGTATCAGCGGTTTTTGCGGGGAAAAATGGCGGGGTGTCAATTTTTCGACCCGCCGGGAAGAATTTTCGGGCGCTGCCGATCTATTGCAGCATTTCAATAAAGGTCTCAATTCGGGTCAGAGTCCGGCCGTCAACCGGGCCGGGGCGGTCGGCCTCCAAGCTTAAGACAGGGACCTCAAGTTTACGTTTGAAAAGGATATCTTCGATCTGACGGAAACAGAAAGTCTGGGTGTAGTGGATCAGGCCGTCGATCCGGCGTTCCCGACAGATTTTGGCGATATCCTCCAGACGGCGTTCAAGCTGATAAGGGTAGGTGTAGCGGGTGTACTGTTCGGACATAGTCGATTGCGGAGCCCAGGGCAGGGAAAATTGCCGGGGAACTTCATTGAAGACTACCGCAGCATCGAATTTATCTAAAACTTCGAAAAGGTTGCTGATTATCGGCGGAACTCCGGCCAGGCCCAGACGGGTTTTGCGGTTTAAGGGTTTTCGTTCTAAAGCCTGCCTAATGAACCCGTCGAGGTTTTGTGAAAAAAGCTCAGGATTGCCGTTAAAGTCACTGGAGTTGACGAGATGGAGCAGGTTCTCCGCTCCTGTAACCAGATTGTCGTGCCAGGTAAGCCGATCGAGTTCCTCAAGTTTTCGCCGGATCGGGTTGAGTTGCTGTTTGCAGTTGGCGATTTCAGCTAAATTGGTTTTAAGGGCTGCGGTAAGTTTTATGATTGCGGTTTCCATTTCCGCGACATTCGGGGTTGGCGGATAGCTGAACGGGATGATGTTTTTGCCGTCGTGGGCTAAAACCTCGCCTAAGGCAATTGAATTGCTGCAATCGCCGCCGCTGACAATGATAACCGTGTCGATCTCCTCTTCCCGTAAAACCCCATAGATGCCTTTAATCCAGGCACAGGTGGTGCGGGGAAACCCGGCATCTTCGGCCAGACGGACAAAGTGCTCAGGATCTGGCGCCGTAATGAAGATATTATTGAGGTCGCAGGGGGTATGTCCTGCGGCAAAAACAACCTCAACCGGTATAGTTGATGTGATGCCGATTTTCATCTATCTCAACTTTCTGAGTTAGGTTAAATAGCTGATATTTATTGTAAAAATCATTTGCCCGCGATTTTTATTTGCGTCTTTGCGGGAGACAGAAAAGCAGTTATCCCGCAAAGACGCAAAGGCGCAAAGAGTAACAAGGTTAAATGATTTGCAAAAAATACAATAAAACCTGTAAAAACCGCCGCTTACATCGAGTCAGAAAATTGAGATCTATTTTCCCAACTAAAAAAAAGGGGCGGATTCTTAAAAAAAGAATTCGCCCCTTTTAGTACCTTACAGGTTATTTTCTGCACCAAAAAACAAGACTTAATAATCAGAAAATGTTCTGATAAGAGTACTTATTTGCGGGCCGAAAAAGTCCGATTTGCGACCAGCGGAAGTGCCCCTGGGTGGCGGGCCGCAAGGCTCCGTTTTGGTTGCGGGGATTGTTCCCGCATTAGCTTAAAAACGGTGGTCAGGTCAAATGCTATCGGGATAGCCGCGAAACCTGAGCCGGGTTAATTTTAGCCGCGATTTTCACGGGTCTCAACCAGGCTCTGGACGACTGAGGGGTCGGCCAGGGTCGAGGTGTCGCCGAAGCCTTTCATATCGACTTCATTGGCGGCAATCTTGCGCAGAATCCGGCGCATAATTTTGCCCGAACGGGTTTTCGGCAGCGCCGGCGCCCACTGAATCATATCCGGGCTCGCGATTGGGCCGATCTCCTTACGCACCAGAGTGACAAGTTCTTTCTTGAGCGCGTCAGTGCCTTCAACCCCGGCATTCAGGGTAACGTAGGCATAGATGCCCTGGCCTTTAAGGTCATGCGGCATACCGACAACAGCGGCTTCAGCGACTGAATCATGCAGAACCAGGGCGCTTTCAACCTCAGCCGTACCCATGCGGTGGCCGGAAACATTGATAACGTCATCAATGCGGCCCATCAGGCGGTAATCACCGTTCTCTTCACGCATAGCGCCGTCACCGGTGAAATAGTAGCCGTCATACTGGACGAAATAGGTCATTTTGAAACGTTCCGGATCACCGTAGACACCGCGCATCTGGCCCGGCCACGGCCGACGGATACAGAGGGCGCCTTCACACGCGCCTTTAAGTTCCTCGCCGCTGGCGGGATCGACAATTACCGGATCACAACCGAAGAACGGCGTCGTGGCATAGCCCGGTTTCATATCGATGGCACCGGGAAGGCCGGTAATCAGGATGCCGCCGGTTTCAGTCTGCCACCAGGTATCAACGATCGGGCATTTGCTGCGGCCCGGCAGTTCAAAATACCATTTCCAGGCTTCCGGGTTGATCGGTTCGCCAACCGAACCTAACAGGGTCAGGCTGTCGAGTTTGTCCAGGCGGCTGGTAACGTATTCGTCACCTTGACCGGCGATGGCGCGGATTGCGGTCGGGGCTGTATAGAGGGTGTTGATTTTGTGTTTGCCGATGATATCCCAGTAGCGGCCCGCATCCGGGTAGTTGGGAACCCCTTCAAACATAACCGTGGTCGCGCCGTTACACAAGGGCCCGTAGACGATGTAGGAGTGACCGGTGACCCAGCCGATATCAGCGGCGCAGAAGTAGATATCACCGTCATGATAGTCAAAGATATTCTTGTGCGTAAACGAGGTATAGACCAGGTAGCCGCCGGTGGTATGGATAACCCCTTTGGGTTTGCCGGTTGAGCCCGAGGTGTAGAGCAGGAAGAGCGGGTCTTCGGCATCCATCCATTCGGGTTCGCAGTTGGCATCAACCTTGGCCATCTCTTCAGCGTAATCAAGATCATAGCCGGCTTTCATATCGACATCAACACCGGCCTCGTGCTTGACGATGATGGTGTTTTTAATCGTCGGGCACTGGGATACGGCGGCATCGACGTTGGCTTTCTGGTTGATGACCTTGGCGCCGCGATAGTAGGCGTTACAGGAGATTAAAAAGTTGGAATCACAATCCTGAATCCGGTCTTTCAGGGCGTCGGCCGAGAAACCGCCGAAAACGATGGAGTGCATAGCTCCGATCCGGGTGCAGGCGAGCATAGTGATTGCCAGTTCCGGAATCATCGGCAGGTAGATCGTGACCCTGTCCCCGCGCTTGACACCGTGAGCTTTCATGACGTTGGCGAATTTACAGACCTGTTCATGGAGTTCCTTGTAGGTGTATTTCCGGTCAACCGTCGGCTCATTGCCCTCCCAGATAATCGCGGTCTGGTCGCCCCGGGTTTCCAGGTGCCGGTCGAGGCAGTTGTAGGAGACATTGAGTTTGCCGCCGATAAACCATTTCAGATAAACTTCATCCTTACTGTATTTCCAGTCTTGAACCTGATCCCAATCCTTAAACCAGGAAACATACTCTTTAGCAATTCTCGACCAGAAGCCGTCATTGTCGTTGATTGATTCATCGTAGAGTTTCTGATACTCCTCGCGGCTTTTGAAGTAGGCCTTGGCCCTGAATTCTGCCGGTACTTCGTAGACTTGCTTAAGTTCGGTGTCTGCCATTGAAAATCCTCCTGCGAATTGAATGGTTTGTGGTTTATAACCGGCAATTTGCGCTGTTTTAAGTCAGCAGCTGTGTTTTTGTCCGGTTACGACTTGAAAAAAAGTATATAAAATACTGTCGACCATAAATTTAAATCATTTAAATCTATAATCCAGGTATTCTATATTCATTCCGACGGGGAGTCCTATAAGAGTGTTATAAAAATGTCAAGTAAAAAGTGTTGTCGAAAATCTATATAGTGGTTTTTCGAGGTTGATTTATGCCGGAGAAACTACTTGTTTTAAGCTGTTTTCATTCTAATTTTCATTTGTTGTTGTCGATAGCCAGTTTACGTTAACAGGCGTTAGATGGTCGGATTTATACTTCTCCGGTTTTCGGTTTCGCAGATTGTATACAAAATTGCGCTTGACTTCTTTAAATTTATGGTTTAGTACCTTACAGGTTATTTTCTTGTTTTTTTCGACAGCTTTTTTCAACTGTAAAAACGAGAAAATGTTCTGATAAGAGGACTTATTTGCGACCAGCGGAAGTGCCCCTGGGTGCGGGCCGAAAAGGCTCCGTTTGGGTTGCGGGATATGTTCCCGCATTAGTACCTTACAGGTTATTTTCTGCACCAAAAAACAAGATTTAATAATCAGAAAATGTTCTGATAAGAGTACTTATTTGCGACCAGCGGAAGTGCCCCTGGGTGCGGGCCGTAAGGCTCCGTTTGGGTTGCGGGAGTTGTTCCCGCATTAGTTGTAAACCGTTATTTTATTTTGTTTGCTTATGTGTTATTTTTCGCAAGTTGACAGGGCTGGATAGGCGCCGGCTTTTCATGGTGTTAAGTGGTCTGTTTTAACCGGCTCGGAATGGGTGAAGGTAGAATTTAAGGAGGAAATTAGATGGGAAAGTATGAAGAGCTGTATCGAGAGTCAATTGAATCTCCGGACGAATATTGGGCGAAGGCGGCAGCCGATGTTGCCTGGGTCAAAAAGTGGGATAAAGTTCTTGATGATTCACGCGCGCCTAATTTTTACTCCTGGTTTACCGGCGCTGAACTTAATACCTGCTATAACGCGATTGATTATCATGTTGAGAATGGTCGGGCTGATCAGGTGGCGATTATCTATGACAGCCCCCAGACGAATACGGTGCGAAAAATAACCTACAACCAGCTTTTAGACCAGGTCTCGCGTTTTGCCGGGGTCTTGAAGGCTCAGGGTTTGAAAAAAGGGGATACGGCGATTATCTATATGCCGATGATTCCGGAAACCGCGGTGGCGATGCTCGCCTGCGCCCGGATCGGCGCAGTTCATTCGGTGGTTTTCGGCGGTTTTGCCCCGAACGAGCTTGCGATCAGGATTAATGATGCCAAACCGAAACTGATGATTTCAGCTTCCTGCGGCCTTGAAGGTGCGACTAAAGTACTGCCTTACAAACCGCTCCTGGATAAAGCGATTGAGTTGGCGGAAGCCAAACCGGAAAAATGTATTATTTTTCAACGGCCACAGGTGAAATCGGAGCTTATTGCCGGACGTGATTTTGACTGGCAGGAGCTTTATGACGCGGCTGAGCCGGTTGGCTGTACTACGGTCAAGGCGACCGATCCGCTCTATATCCTCTATACCTCCGGTACCACCGGCATTCCCAAGGGAGTCGTTCGCGATAACGGCGGTCATGTCGTTGCCATAAAGCAGAGTATGCGGCAGGTTTACGGGGTTGAGCCCGGCGATGTTTACTGGGCCGCCTCCGATGTCGGCTGGGTCGTCGGCCATTCCTACATTGTCTACGGGCCGCTCTTTTTAGGCTGTACGACCATTCTTTATGAAGGCAAACCGATCGGCACCCCCGATGCCGGGGCCTTCTGGCGGGTTATTTCGGAACATCAGGTCAAGGTTCTGTTTACGGCCCCGACCGCTTTCCGGGCGATCAAAAAAGAGGACCCCAACGGCGAATTTCTTAAAAAATATGACATCTCCTGTTTTAAATATCTCTTTTTAGCGGGTGAGCGTCTCGATCCCGATACCTATCATTGGGCCGCGGATCTTTTGAAAATTCCGGTTATCGACCACTGGTGGCAGACCGAGACCGGCTGGGCGATTGCCGCTAACTGTCTCGGGATTGAGCAGTTTCCGGTTAAACCGGGTTCACCGACCAAGGCGGTACCGGGTTATGCGGTCAAGATTCTTGATAATGACGGTAATGAACTCGGGCCCAATGAAGAGGGCATTGTTACGATTAAATTGCCGCTGCCGCCCGGCTGCCTGCCGACCTTATGGCAGCAGGACCAGCGTTATGTTGAATCTTATGTCAGCGTCTATCCCGGTTACTATTTTACCGGTGACGGCGGTTATATTGATGATGAAGGTTACATCTATATCATGGGCCGGGTTGATGATGTTATCAATGTTGCCGGCCATCGCCTGTCCACCGGCGGCATGGAAGAGATTGTCGCGACCCATCCTGATGTCGCGGAATGCGCGGTTTTAGGGGTCGAAGATAATCTCAAAGGTCAGGTTCCGGTCGGCTTCTTTGTCCTCAAGGACGGGGTGACGAAATCCGCGGATGAGATTGCCAAAGAGTGTGTCCAGATGGTGCGGGAGCAGATCGGCGCGGTCGCCTGTTTCCGGATCGCCACCGAAGTCCCGCGCCTGCCGAAAACCCGTTCCGGTAAAATCCTGCGCGGAACCATGCGCAAGATTGCCGATAATGAAGAGTACCGGATGCCGTCAACCATCGACGATCCGACCGTCTTGAAAGAGATCGAAGAAGCCGTTATCAAAATCGGCTACGGCAAAGCCCGGAAGTAGTTTTATAAGTTTTAAGTTGTAAGTTTTAAGCTGTAAGTTATAAGCTGTAAGTTTTAAGCTGGTAAGCCTTAAAGTTTACGGCTTATAGCTTACAGCTTTTTTTTATTGTTCTAAAAGAATGCCCTGATATTCGGCGATATGTTCATAGAATTCGAGAAAAATCTCCTGGGTTTCATTGATTGGTTTCTGTGAGGTCAGGAGATAGTTTATTTCATCGTCAAATCTGATTTTCAGGAGATCCATCAGGTGGAAACGGGTTACTTTGAAGTTTAAGGCGATAGCGATCTGTTCGAGGTGGTCAAAGCGGATGTTGTATTCATCGTGTTCTTTAAGGATTATCCGGCGGGGATTACGATCGGCGCCTGGCTGGATTGAAGGAAAAAGCGAGAAAGGGTAAGGCAGCACCGTATCACAGCCGTGCTCGGTGATGAAGGTGCGGGCAACGTTGGTTTGCGCCAGACGTTCGATAAAGAGCAGGGCGCCGTAATTCAGGTTGAAGGGTTCGGTAAGCTTATTTATATCCAGGTTATAAGTTGTAATCAGGCGGCAGGCTTCGCTCAGGATTTCACTTTCATTTAATGACGCGGGATTTATCTTTTTAGCGATGGGGTTGGGGGTTGGCGCTGAGTTTTGCAGGTTTTTGCGGGTAAGCCCGGTAATTGTCGGCAAGTCACCGATAATTTCGTTGAGCAGCAACAGATCGACCGGTTGTTGTTTGAGGTCGGGGAGCCAGGTAAAAAGGTCTGAGCAGTGAAATGAAATCGGATATTTTTGCAGGCGTTGCCGCTGTTTTTCAAGAAGGGTCGGCGAAATATCCACCATACCTATCTGCCGCGGTTGTAAAACAGTTAGCAGGCCCGCCATTAAAGTGCCGTAGCCTGCGCCGATTTCAATGATATTGGCGCAGGCTACGGTAAGGGAGCTGTTGGCAATGAGAAACTCGCCGACTAAGGCCCCGTAGGGGGCCGGTCGGGTCAGAGCTTTTGCGAAAGCACCGTCGCCGTCTCCCAGGCTTTGACAGATCGTCATCTCCCAGAGCAGGCTTGGATGATCGCCGGTGTAATAATCTGAAGTCAGGTTAAGTTTCGGCACAATCAGTCGGAAAATCAGCCGCGCAGTTGGCGGCCGCCAATAAGATGGTAGTGAACATGAAAAACCACCTGGCCGCCCTCTTTGTTGGTATTGGCAAGGATACGATAACCGCTTTCGGCGACCCCGAATTCAAGCGCGAGTTTTTTTATCACATTGTGAATGTCGACAATTATCCCCATTTCATTATCGGGAATATCGTTTAAGGTCGGATAGTGCTGCTTCGGAATTATCAGCAGGTGGACCGGAGCTTTGGGATTGATATCCTTGAAAGCGTAAACTTTATCATCTTCATAGACTTTGTCGGAGGGGATTTCACCCTTTATGATTTTACAGAAAAGACAGTCCTGCATTATTTGCGCTCCTCACTGAATTTTAAATTATTCCATAATCGCGCCCCGGGCCGCCGAGCTTACCTGGCGGGCGTAGCGGGCGAGATAGCCTTTTTTGATTTTGGCTTCCGGCTTTTGCCAGGCGGCCCGGCGGCGGGCAATTTCGGCATCATCAACCAGCAGGGAGAGTGTGCGCTGCGGGATATCAATTCTAATCTGATCACCCTCTTCAATCAAACCGATCAGGCCGCCGGCTGCCGCTTCGGGTGAGATATGGCCGATCGCCGCGCCCCGGGTGCCGCCGGAGAAGCGGCCGTCGGTTAAGAGGGCAACTTCCTTGTCGAGGCCGATTCCGGCCAGCGCCGCCGTCGGTGAGAGCATCTCGCGCATACCGGGGCCGCCCTGCGGGCCTTCATAGCGAATAACGATGACATCGCCGGGGTTGATTTCCCGGCCGATTATGGCCGCATAAGCCTCTTCTTCCGCGTCAAAAACCCGGGCTGAGCCCTGATGCACCAGCATCTCCGGGGCGACCGCCGATTGTTTGACTACCGCCCCTTCCAGCGCAAGATTGCCGGTTAAAACCGTAAGTCCGCCGGTCGGATGATAGGGATCGGTTAACGGGCGGATGGTGTCGGGATTGGCAACCGTAATCTGAGGGTCGGCCAGTACTCCTTTCAGGGTTTGGCCGGTGACGGTTAAGGCTTCTTCATGGAGCAGGCCGGACTGGGCCAGGGTTTTCATAATGGCCGCAACTCCGCCGGCCTGGTGCAGGTCTTCCATATGATCCGGGCCGCCGGGCGACATATTGCAGATATGCGGAGTTTTGTCGCTGACCTCGTTAAAATCCTGTAAAGTCAGTTCAACTCCGGCCTCATGCGCAATTGCCGGGAGATGAAGCGAGGTATTGGTGGAGCCGCCGAAAGCCATATCCACCGCCAGGGCATTGTGAAAAGCCTCTCGGGTTAAAATTTGGCGCAGGGTAATGTTTTTTTCAACCAGGTGCATTATCGCCTCGCCGCCGGCTTTAGCCAGCCGGATTCGGGCGGCGTCAATCGCTAAGGTTGTGCCGTTGCCGGGCAGGGCAATGCCCAGAGCTTCGGTTAAACAATTCATTGAATTGGCGGTAAACATCCCGCTGCAGGAGCCGGCGCCGGGGCAGGCGGCATTTTCCAGTTCAATAAGTTCGGCCTCGGTCAGTTCGCCGACCCGGTATTTCCCCATACCTTCAAAAACCGTAATCAGATCGATCTCCCGGCCGCCGCAGACCCCGGTGCGCATCGGCCCGCCGCTGACAACTATGGTCGGTAGATCAAGCCGGGCGCCCGCCATAATCATCCCGGGGACAATTTTGTCGCAGTTAGGCAGCAGCACGAGGCCGTCAAAAGGATAGGCCCGGGCCATGCTTTCAACCGAATCGGCGATTAATTCGCGGGAGGCGAGTGAATATTTCATACCGGTATGGCCCATAGCGATGCCGTCACAGATACCGATGGTCGAAAATTCCATCGGCGTCCCGCCGGCCATACGAATCCCGTCTTTAACCGCCTGACAGATTTTATCAAGGTGAACATGGCCGGGAATAACTTCATTCGCGGATTGAGCGACACCGATCAGCGGGCGTTTAAGCTCATTGTCGGTGTAGCCGATAGCTTTAAGCAGGGCCCGATGTGGAGCCCGGTCAATGCCTTTAGTCATTTGCTCAGAGCGCATAATTTTAAATTTACTCCTTTTTTACTTTTGGTTTTGACGAATTATTTTGTTTTTCTGAATCTTTAGACTCCTCGTCGGGCGTTCCGATTTCCACCGCCCAGGCTTCGCTGAAACTCGAAGAAAGCGGGATGCGGGCCTGAGCCAGACTGCCGTCGGCGGCAAAAAAATCAACAACGGAAACCGTGCCCAAGGGTTCCTGAAAACAGAAACCGAGATGGCTGTGGGTTTCAGGGTCACTGATACTGACCGCTTTGCCGAATACCTGAAGTTTATGGCCGTAATTAAGGTCGCTGCGGTGTCCGGCTTCCAGAATATAAAGTTGGTCCTCGGGCCGTGATTTAATCTTGCACCACCAGGAAGTTGATTCAATCAGACGCAACAACGGCGTCGGGTGCCGCGGCACCAGCGGTAGGATCAGCCTGCCGTTAAGCCCGGCGCGAAAGGTGAAGGTCGCGACATTATTACCGGTTTGCGCGTCAATCCAGGTACAGGTATGGAATTGAAAATAACGGCCCGGACTGCTGCTTAGGAACAGGACAAACTGCACCGGCGCCGGAATCCCGGAATTTTTCAACCAACCGCGGACGGCCCGGGTGATCTCCGCCGGTTGATTCATAAGGCGGCCCTGCTCCCGTAATGCGGCATTCTGCAATCCCTGAACCCGTAACGGCAGTTGCGCTTCAAGCTCAAGGCCCAGCAAGGTCGCGATTTCAGGCTGGAGCTCGGAAGTTCGGGTCGGGAAGAGCAGTACCCGGCGGCGCAGCGGCAGAATGACCGGCGGCGCCGCGGCGGGCAATGACTCTACCTGCGGAAGTTCGCTCGCCGGCGCCTTTTGCTGATTTGCGGTCGTGGTGGCCGTCGTCGTTGCCACCGCTGTGGCTGCGCTCTTTTTGGGTTGCGGCAGATTTACTTTTGTCGCGACATATTTACCGCTTTGATAAACCGAGGCCGGCACCCACATGCTCGCTTCGACACTGCTGTCGGCAGCGGCGGCCGGGTTGTTGACGCGCACGTAAACAACCCCCTGGACCTCCATGGTTTCGATCAACTCATCGGTGATCGGAAAAGAGTCGATCTCCAGCCGGGGCCAGAACGGAATGTGGCAGCCGGCCAGCATTACGGCAAATAAAACGGCAAATAACAGAGATGCAGAGGTTAACGGGTGCTTAATCACTTGGTTTCGCGCCTCCGCTATTCGGCCGCTTTAACCATGTCATCCTGCTTGAATTTGCCCGCTGTCAAAGGTTCACAGATGGCTCCGTCGAGGCCGAAAAAATCGACAACTTTGATGGTGCCTTTAAGGGCGCCCTGGGCTTTTCCCAGCAAAAGTTTGGTGTCGGGATCTTTGATTTCATTACCTTTGGCGTAGACCCGCAGATTTTGACCGGCCTGCAGACCGCTCAAGCGCCCGGCATTAATCAGGACCCGTTTCTTTTCAACTTTTATAATCCGGGCGCTCCAGTCGATCATACGGACATAGTTAGTCAGGTTATCGATTATCTGGGCCGCCTGCGGGGTATTCGGGGTTAGATTATAGCTTTTGACCGGATAACCGGTGGCGGTGTCGATGAGCTGCATTTCAACCTGTTGGGTCGGAGCGGCATAAGCGCCGGCGGCAAAGTTGGCGGCGAAATGAATCCTTTCGAGAATGATCGCCTGGGCTCCGAGTTCCTGGCCCATTTTGCTTAAACGTGAGCGTACATCCAAAGACTGGGAAAACGACATATGGGCATCGTTATAACGGTCGATGGCTTCTTTCGGGATCAGGTTGATGCCCGGGGCCTGGGCCAGGCGTTGATAAATGCTCTGACTGAAAGCATCCTGCGGGGTTGTGGTTAAACCGCGTTGGGGGTAGCTGATAACATAAATAACCTTGCGCTTGATGCCGCCAAAAGCCGGATTGTCATTTTGCGGGGTGCCGAAAAAAGCGCCGCTGCCGGGGTTGAGATTACTCTGTTCAACCCCGCCGTTAAAATTGGCCGCGGCCGGATAAGAGCCGTAAGCGCCCGGGGCTCCGGAGCCATACGCGGCCGCCGGATTTTGCTGAGCGTAAGTGTCAGGTTTTCCATAAGAGTTGCCCCCATACGCGGCGGCGGGATTTTGCTGACCGTAAGCGAGCTGGCCATAAGGTTGGGCTCCGGCCCCGTAAGCTGGTTGCATACCCTGATTTTGCGCACCGTAACCGGGGGCGGCATTAAGGCCATAGTTGGTGTTGGGGTTGTAAGGTTGCCCCGGTTGAAAGGCGCCGGCCTGCGGGCTGCCATAATTTCCGGCGGCCGGTTGCCGGTATTGGTTTTGCGCCGGGGCCGGCTCCTTGAGCGGGCCGCTGTACTGCGGTTCTTCATCAGTCTGGGTCGCGTTCTGAACTACGGGTTCTTCTTCCTGCGCTTTTTTGCTGCCGAAAAACGGGATATGCCAGCCGCTGCAGCCGCTGATAAAAAACATCATTACAATACTTAACAGTAAAATCTTTCGCTTCATCTTCTGCTTCTCCTGTTGTGAATTCTTGAGATTATATAATTTTTATCTGGGCCTGCCTGCGTTCATCTGTGTTCATCTGTGGTTTATCTGTGGTTTATGCTTTTTAGGTTGAACCACAGATGAACCCAGATTTAGTGCCTTACAGGTTATTTTCTTGTTTTAAAACAAGAAAATGTTCTGATAAGAGCACTTATTTGCGGGCCGCAAGGCCCTGTTTGGGTTGCGGGAGTTGTTCCCGCATTAGTACCTTACAGGTTATTTTCGGTTTGAAAAAACAAGAAAATGTTCTGATAAGAGTACTTATTTGCGGGCCGCAAGGCTCCGTTTGGGTTGCGGGATCTGTTCCCGCATTAG
>WFRP01000080.1 GCA_015486505.1 Pseudomonadota bacterium
CGCACCCGGAAAGCAAACCCGCCCCTCCCGAAGCGGCGGCGGCTGACAAAAGCGGCAGTGAAAAACTGGCCGTCTTTGGTGAAATTGAATACATCACGATAAAACCTGACAATATCCGGCTCAAAGCCCGGATTGACACCGGCGCCACCACTTCTTCAATCCATGCCACCGGAATCAAACTGTTTGAACGGGACGGGAAAAAGTGGGTCAAGTTCAACCTTACCCGCAGCAACGGTCAAAAAGTACCGATGAAAAAACCTGTCATCCGCACGATTGAGGTTAAACGCCACGGCTCCAGCCAGCAAAGCCGCCCGGTGGTCAAACTTGATGTCGTTATGGGAAAAATCGAAGAAAGCACCCAGTTCTCACTCACCGATCGCAGCCAGTTCAAATTTCCGGTCCTGATCGGGCGCTCACTCCTGAAAAACAATGCCGTAGTTGATGTCAACCGCAGCTATGTACTCTCACCTTTAAGTGAAAGGAAATAATAACCATGCGTAACCGCTTTGAACTTACCCTGCTGATCACTATCCTGCTGGTTTTAGGTATCGGCACGACTATTTACAAGGTTAAGGTTTTGGGTTTTTCTTTCAACCCCGATAAAAGAGAGACCGTCTGGACCGTTGAAAGCCGCATAAATTTTATTGCTGACGGCGGCCCGATCAAAATCGCTATGAACCTGCCCGACAACAGTGACGGTCTCATTGTTACTGAAAGTCTGCGCCAGGCTCCCGGCTACACAGTCACCCGAAGAGTTTCGGAAGACGGCGCCAAACAGATCGTCTGGAGCCGCAAGGACACGCCGCAGGGAAAACAGCACATTTACTACCGGGCCAATATCTTTCGCCGTAAAAGCGCGGAAGATTTCAGAAAAAGCGAAATCCCCAAGGCTCTGCCCAAACTCTCCCAGCCGCTGCGCGACACCTATCTTGAGGCCGCTGAAAACCTGATTAAAAAAGCCCGGAATCCCGAAAATGATACGCTCAAAACCGGGATTGCCATTATTAATGAATTAAATTCCCCGGAAAAAAACCCGGCAGCGGCCCTCCTGCTGGAGATGCCGCGTGACAACGGCGGTCGCTTAGGCTTAGCCTGCGACCTGCTGACCAAAGCCAAAATCCACAGTCGTATAGTTAAGGGGCTGGTGCTTTCCCGGAATAACCGTAATAAAAAGCTCTCGAGCTATATTGAAATTTTTGCCGATAAAAAATGGCAGCTCATAAATCCCAAAACCGCCGAAGTTGAAAACCCGGATGCCTTTCTCCTCTGGCAGAAGAATAACGAAGCGCTTCTGGAGATTGAGGGCGGCAGTAAAGCCAGAGTCCGCTTCTCTTCCCTGGCAACCAAAATCCTGGCCAATCAGGCCGCTATCAAAGGCGGTCTGCACAAACATTCCTGGTTAGTCGATTTCTCAATCTACAGCCTGCCGATCTCCAGCCAGAATGCTTTCAAGCTTCTTCTTCTGATTCCATTCGGCGCTCTGATTGTGGTGATCCTGCGCAATCTGGTCGGCATCCAGACTGCGGGAACCTTTATGCCGATCCTGATTGCCCTCTCATTTCTCCAGACCACCCTGGTTGTCGGTTTGATTTTGTTTTTAATCGTAGTCTGTGTCGGTTTAATCCTGCGGGCGCTCCTGAGCCATCTCAACCTGCTCCTGGTCCCCCGGATTTCCGCCATTTTAGTCTTTGTCATCACCATTTACCTGGCAATTTCGGTCATCGGTTTCAAGATGGGCAGTGAAGTCGGGCTTAACGTGACCTTCTTCCCGATGATTATTATTTCCTGGTCGATTGAAAGAATGTGTGTTCTCTGGGAGGAAGAGGGCGGCAAAGATGTGTTGATTCAGGGCAGCGGCAGCCTCTTTACCGCCAGCGTTATTTATGTCCTGATGCAGAACAATTTTATCGGCAATATGACCTATGCCTTCCCGGAACTGTTACTGGTTTTACTGGCCATTATTCTGATGATCGGCACCTACTCCGGCTACCGCCTGAGTGAGTTGCGGCGCTTTGAACCGATGGGCCGGGAATAGGAGCATATAAATAATGTTGATTACCTCCCCCAAACGTCTGCGCCGGCGCGGAATTGTCGGTATGAATCTGCGCAATGTCGTCTATATCGGCCAGAATAACCAGCGCAAATTCTACCCCCGGGTCGATGACAAACTGCAAACCAAAATTCTGGCGGAAAAAGCCAGAATCGCGGTGCCCCGGCTGCTCGGCGTGGCCCGCTATCAGAGTCACACCAAAAAACTGCGGGAATTTCTGGCTCAGGAAGATGCCTTTGTGATTAAACCGTCCAAGGGCAGCGGCGGTAAAGGCATCTTGGTCATTACCGGCCGTGACGGTGAAAACTACCTCAAACCGAGCGGCAGCCAGGTCGATGATCGGGGTATCCGCCGTCATGTTTCCGACATATTGAGCGGCCTTTTCAGTCTCGGCGGCAAACCCGATGTTGCTATGATTGAAGAGTTGGTCAATTTCTCCGAAGTTTTTGACGGCTTCAGCTTTGAAGGCGTCCCCGATATCAGGGTTATTGTCTATAAAGGCTATCCGGTGATGGCGATGACCCGGCTGTCGACCAAAGAGTCGGACGGCAAAGCCAATCTGCATCAGGGCGCCGTCGGGGTCGGTATCGACATCGCCAAAGGTCACGCTTTAAATGCCGTTCAACACGGCCGGCCTCTGGAAGTTCATCCTGATACCGGACGTAATCTTAAAGAGCTCAAGGTTCCCGACTGGCCGCTTTTTCTCGAATTGGCGGCCAAGGCTTACGAAATGACCGAATTAGGCTATCTTGGCGCCGATATTGTTCTGGACAAAGAGAAAGGCCCCCTGATTTTGGAATTGAACGCGCGTCCGGGTCTGGCGATTCAGGTTGCCAACAATTTCGGCCTGGAAAGCCGGGTCATCGCGGTTGAGAAAGAGCTTGAAAAAGGCTCCCGCGCCCCGGCTCCGGCGGAACGGGTCGCTTTCTCGATGCAAAATTTCGCTTTGTAAACCGGTAAACAACACCATAAACTGCTAATGCGGGAACTATCCCTCAACCCAAACGGGCCTTCTCGGCCCGTACCCAGGGGCACTTCCGCTGGTCGCAAATAAGTACTCTTATCAGAACATTTTCTGACTATTAAATCTTGTTTTTTGGTGCAGAAAATAGCCTGTAAGGTACTAATATCGTTATAAGTTTTCACCTTTACCAGGGAGGTCTACCTATGTATCCGACACCAGAAAATAGATTGAAAAATGTTTTTATCGCTCTGTTTGTAAGCGTCACCCTGATTCTGAGCATTACTCCGGCCGGAGCCGCGCTGTCGGCCGCCGACAAACTTGATCAGGACGCCAAATATGCCCTCGAAAAACTTTACGCTACGGTGCCGGTTGCCAAAACTCTGGCACAAGAAGCCCAAGGCATCCTGGTTTTCCCGAAAGTTCTCAAAGCGGGTCTGATGGTCGGCGGTCAATACGGCAAAGGGGTTTTGCTGGTCAATGGCAAAACTCAAGCTTACTACAACACGGTTGCCGGTTCCTACGGCTTTCAGATCGGAGCGCAGAGTTTCGGTTTCGTCATGTTTATGATGACTGATGACGCACTTGAGTACCTCAATAAAAGTGAAGGCTGGGAGATCGGGGTCGGCCCGTCGGTGGTTTTTATTGACAAAGGCGCCGCCAAATCTCTGACGACAACCACCGGTAAAAGTGATATTTACGCCTTTATCTTCGACCAGTCGGGCTTGATGGCCGGCGTCGGAATTCAGGGCTCAAAAATCACGAAAATCAACCTGAAATAAGCCGCCGCTCTCCAGCCGGGAAAAAGTGACAGGTTCAACCAACAGTCAATGTCAACCAAAATCATACTGACGGCCCCGGCACTGCCACCGGCCTGGCAGAAGCTCTCATACGATGAAATAATGACCCGGCCCGGGGGCCGTTTGGTCAACCATGGCCGCTCGTCACGGGTTTTTTATTTTGTTGATGGTAATGACGCCTGCTTCCTGAAACGTTACAACTACCGAAAAATTCACTGGCACCACTGCTGGCAGAAGTCGCAGGTCCGCCGTGAATATGAGAATCTGAATAAAATCAAAGCCGCCGGCCTGGGATGTGAAATCATCGAGATACTGGCTTACGGCGAACGCCGGGACAAACTTTGTTTAAAAAACAGTTTTCACCTGAGCCGGGCGGTAGAAAATGGTGAAAGCCTTTCCCTGTTCCTGAGCTTAAACCCGAACCGCCCGCAGCGCCGGGCTGTGATAATAAAGCTGTTGCAACTCGCCCGGGAGATCATCAAAAGCAACCTGGCAATCACTGATCTTTATTTCCGAAATCTGGTTATCGTCCCGGATTCGGTGACTCTTTATATGCTCGACGTCCAGCGCTGTGATCGTAACCGCCGCCGGGCCCGGAGAAAAACCTACCCTCAATTCTGGTCCAACATTCTCCTTTTCTGTACTCGGGAAGAACAACAACTTGCCGCCGGTATGCTGGAGCCCGTACTCCCCTACAGCATCAACCAACTCCACCGGAAAGCGCGGCAATTTTTCTTAGAAGAAAAAAAACGCCAGGCGGCGGAACTGGCATTTAATAAATGTTTAGTAAGGCACTGACGCGTACTGAACTTCGTCAATAATAACCTGGGGTTTATGTTTCCGAAGAAAAAGCGCCGAATCCGTTTGCGCCGGTTCTTTCTGCTCTAAATCATCCAGGGTGACATAACTGCGCTCTTTTTCCGCACAAGTTTCCAGCAGGGTGGTTTTGCCGACCTGCCGCGGCCCGGTGACCAGTAAAACCGGAGAACTCGCGGCAGCCCGGGCTATGACCTGACTAAGTGTACGTTTAATCATGGCTCTATCATCGTTTAATTGGCGTTTAATTGGGAATTGACACCATAGACAAACGAACTATCTGAATTTCGCAAGTAAAATAACGGAATACTCCTGACCCTTGACCGACATTTGCTCAACGCGGCGGCCAAATCCCCTGTTGCGAGCGCTAATCTGTAAACGACCAAAAGATCGACATCCCCGAGGCTAATTTCTCAACGCAGCTTTTTCGCTTCCGCCCACATTTCGGCAAAGGCTTTGACGGTTTTCTCATCCATCACCCGCCAGAGGGCGACGGTTTTGAAATAATCATTGTCGCCGACATGGAACATCTTTTTTTCACTTTCTGAAACCAGTTTGCCGACATTACCGACCGCCGGCGAAACTCCTTGAGCATGCACAACATCGGCCTGACGCACGGGATCGAGCATAAAGTTGATCCACTCTTCGCATAGCTGCTTGGTCATACCCCTGGCAGCTTTGGTGATACACCAGTAATCAATCCAGGCGGAACCGCCCTCCTTAGGCTGGGCCAGCAGCCATTTACCACCATTCAGATTAGCTTTCTGAGCGGCAAAACCCCAGGTTGTCGCCAGCGACAGCTGCGGAAACTCTTTCGGATCAGCCGCCCCGTCCCAGAGACTTTTCGCATTTTTTACCAAGAGATTAAGACGCTCCTGCACTTTTTTCCGATCCATTTTCGCGATATCAAACATCTCTTCATAGCTGTAACCCAAGGCCAGCGCGGAAATCCAGATGTTACATTTCGGGAAATTGTTGTTGATCGTATATTTCCCCTTATATCGCGGTTCAAAAAATATATTCCAGCTGGTCGGTGCCTGTTTCACAACCGCGGTATTATAAGCCAAACCATAGGGGCCGCAGTTATAGGGCACGCCGTAACGCTTCTTTTTATAAATTAAAGCCTGATCCTTCCGGAAAAACGGCAAAATATGCTTAAAGTTGGGAATATTTAGCAAATCAGGCTCCCGGAGCAGGAAATCACCCTCCTTGAAACAGTAGAATTTCGGGTTTTTCGCCAGATCCTGCGGTGGTGAGATAAGATCGGCCGTGCCCTTTTTCGCGGCCTCGTAAAATTCGTCCTGGTCAACCGGGTTATGAATTTTAATCTCTAAATCCAGGCCGTGTTTCTCTTTTACGAGTTTCTTGAAATCCTTAAGATAAGGTTTGGCATAACCTTCCCAGCAGGTAATCTTCAGCTCGGCCTTACCGGCCCCGGCCCAGACCTGGCCACTCAGCAACATAACTACCGCGATAACGCAAACAAGTATTCTTTTCATTTTAACCTCCATTTAATAAATAATTTATTTTAGCATCTCCTCCTGGACCTTAGCAGTATTTGACAAATTTAGTCAAACCGAATGCGGCCTGAGTCGATTGTTCCAAAGGTTCAAGCCGCACCCGACCCCGGATTCAGTTGAATAGTTACAATGCTTTTTATGCTTGCGGCATCATTGCAAAACCGGTACATAGAGATGGCTGCTGACAAAGGATATTTCGCTCAATCATAAGGTAAAAAGAGCTTTGCGTAATGGGAAAAGTTACAAGAAGAACCCGGAGTAAAAAAGAGCTGCTGCGACTTTACAGTTACGGTTTTTTTGTGGTTCTGCTGGGTTTCGCGGTTACCTATCAATTTATCGAACCGAATCCGCCGGCTCATCTGGTTATCGCCGCCGGCAGCAAGGGTGGGGCTTATCTGGAATATGCCGAAAAATACCGGAAAATCCTGGCCCGGGACGGTATCACCTTGAAGGTTCTTGAAACCGCCGGGTCAGAGGAAAACCTCAGCCTGCTTAACCACGGCAAGGCCGACATCGCTCTGGTACAAAGCGGCGTGGGGCAAGCCGCCGACTACCCTGAAATAATCGGCATCGGCAGCCTCTATTACGAGCCGCTATGGGTTTTTACCCGGCCGGGTTTCAAACTGACGAAATTGTCACAGCTTAACCGACACAGGCTTGCTTTCGGACAGAAAGGCAGCGGCACCCGCCAGGTTGTTACGCAACTGTTTCAGGACAACGGCATCGACTTAAAGCAATTGCACGAAGTCTCATTAACTAATCAAGCGGCAGCGGCCGCCCTGAAGGAAGATCGCCTTGACGCTCTTTTTACGATCACAGCCATATCATCACCCGGCATTCAGACCCTGCTCCAGGATAAATCGATATCCCTGGTTAACTTTACCCGGGCCGACGCTTATACCCACCGCCATAACTTTTTAGCAAAAGTTACCCTGCCCCAAGGGGTTATAAGCCTTAAAAATAATATTCCGGCACAGGATATTACTCTGGTGGCGCCGGTCGCAACCCTGGTGGCAACCACAAATCTGCATCCGGCGCTGGCCGGGCTTTTGACCCAGGTAATTAATAAGGTTCACAATCACGGCTCAATCCTGAACCGCCGCCAACATCAATTCCCCTCAGCCGAACATATGGATTTCCCGCTCAGTGACGATGCCCGGCGTTTTTACCGGCGGGGGGTGCCGCTGCTGCAGCGTTATTTACCCTTTTGGGCCGCGATTCAGCTTGATCGTTTAAAATTAATGCTGCTGCCCCTGCTGGCCCTGCTGCTGCCGCTTTTCAAGATTCTGCCGTTAACCTACCGCTGGCGGATGCGCTCCCGGATTTATCGCTGGTATGACACGCTGCAGGTGCTTGATTTCGAGGTCCGGCAATCGCTTAGTGAAAAGGGGGTCAAAAACTTCATTGACCGTTTGGACAGGATTGAAGATGATGTGCGCCAGATCAGTGTTCCGCTCGCCTATGCCGCCGAACTCTACAGCCTCCGGCAGCATATCGATCTCCTGCGCCGCCAGATCAGGGCAATGAAATTTTAACGCACTTTCCCCACCCTTGAGTATCGCATTTGTGTATTTTATTTACTTGATGGCGTCGTAAAAACTCTTCATCTGCTGCGTTACCTTCGCCGTGAGCGAAGCGAGGGAGTGCCCTTGGGGTACGGGCCGAAAAGGCTCAATTGGGTTGCGGGATTTGTTCCCGCATTAGCTAAGATAGCCAATTCTCTATACAAAACAAAGATTTGGAACCCGAGAAAATTCTTTCTGATTATTGGTTACCAGAGTGCAGTTAACAGATAACGCATGTGCTGCTATGAGCATATCTAATGAACCAATTGGAGTTCCTCGCTTTTCAAGAAAAGCACGAAGGTCTCCATAATATTGAGCTGCATCATCCCCATACGGCAAGATTTCAAGTGGAGAAACAAATTGAGATAAGGCAAATTGGTTCTGGTCGATTTTTGAGCTTTTCATCACACCATATTCAAGCTCACTCAAAGTTATCGATGAAATGGATAGACTTGAAATTGGGAGCCGACGAAAATGGTTAATCACATCAGCTGGCTTTTGTTTTATGATATAAATACAAATATTCGTGTCGAGCATGAACTCGATCATAGTTCATCTCGGCTATTTTGAAGAGGTTGATTTCTATCTTCCATAAAATCGTCAGAAAATTGGTCTAAACTATTGGCCAATGCTGACCATGGGTCATCTTTAGGAATCAAAATAACGATTTTCCCAATTTTGTTTATGTAAACACCATCTCCAGAAAAACGAAATTCTTTGGGTAAACGTATAGCTTGGCTTCGGCCATTGGTAAAGATTTTAGCTGTTTTCATGACAGTCCTCCTCTTTTGGATATATACCAGAATATATACCATCTAATGCGGGAACAATCCCGCAACCCAAACGAAGCCTTGCGGCCCGCACCCAGGGGCACTTCCGCTGGTCGCAAATAAGTACTCTTATCAGAACATTTTCTGATTATTAAATCTTGTTTTTTGGTGCAGAAAATAACCTGTAAGGTACTAATGCGGGAACAATCCCGCAACCCAAACGGAGCCTTGCGACCCGCACCCAGGGGCACTTCCGCTGGTCGCAAATAAGTACTCTTATCAGAACATTTTCTTGTTTTTACAGTTGAAAAAAGCTGTCGAAAAAAACAAGAAAATAACCTGTAAGGTACTAATGGGGCTTGTCAAAAAATAAAATCATAGTCTAACAAAAGCATACAGCCTCAACCGCGAATAGCCGCCCGTCTTTTTATTCGATCTTTTCGGCTCGGCGGCTGATGCAGGTCGTTCAAGAGGACTTATTTGCGGGCCAGCGGAAGTGTACTTGGGGTACGGGCCACAAAGCCCTGTTTGGGTTGTGTGATTTGTTCCCGCATCTCAATCGGGTCTTTTCGGCCCACACCCAGGAGCACTTCCGATGGTCACTAATAAGTACTCTTATGGGTAAAGAATAAAGCCGGGTTTACTTTTAAGCCGGCGGCGAAAAGTAGCGTCCCCCAAGCTAACTCAGCCAGCGCAGGAACAATTCGATAATCACGGCATTGGCGATATCGATAAAAAAAGCCCCGACTAGAGGAACCACGATAAAAGATTTGGGAGAGGGGCCGAATTTCTCGGTAACCGCGGTCATATTGGCAACTGCGGTCGGAGTCGCCCCTAAGGCCAGCCCGGTATAGCCGGAAACCATGACCGCGGCATCATAATCTTTCCCCAACAGCCGAAAAACCACTAAACCCGCAAACAGGGTAATCATGATCGTCTGCACCAGCAGAATGACAATAATGGGCGCCGCCAGCCCCAAAAGCGTCCAGAGCTGCAGGCTCATCAATGAAATCGTCAGAAACAGGCCCAGGCTCAGATCGGCGATCAGAGGCATGGCCGCAGCGCCGACCGTCCAGTCCAGACGGGGCAATAACAACGGCAGAAGATTGGTTAAAACAATCCCGGAAAAAAGACAGATAACAAAGTCCGGCAGATCAATCCCAACCCCGATCAACAACGGTTTCAACTGGATTGCCAGCCCGATGGCCAGTGAGAGGATTAAAATGGCAAATAAAAACGAGTTGACATCAATCTGCGGCGACTCCTCTTTATATTCAAAACCAACCGTCAAATGAGCATGACTGTGACTCTGCAGTTTATAGTGATTTATCAAAAAACGGGCAATCGGGCCGCCGATCAGACCACCGATCACCAGCCCGAAGGTGGCGCAGGCGACTCCGATCTCCATCGCGTTACTGATACCGTATTTTTCCACCAGTTTCGGGGCCCAGGCAATGGTAGTGCCGTGACCGCCGCTTAAAGCGATGCTGCCCCCCAAAAGACCGATAATGCCGTTCCGGCCCATCAATCTGGCGACCGTCACCCCCGCGAAGTTCTGCAATCCCAGATAAAAAACCGCGGCCACCAGCAGCAGAACCAGAGCAATCCCTCCGGATTTAAGGGTCTTGAAACGCGCCGACAGCCCGACGGTTGTAAAAAACACAATCAGCAGAATGTCACGGGTAAAGAGATGGAAAGTTACCTCGAGACCGAAAAACGCATATAAAAGCCAGAAAAAAACCGAGGCGAGAATCCCGCCGGTTACCGGCTCCGGGATATTATATTCACGGAGAAACGCGACTTTACGATTGATAAATTTCCCGAGAAAGAAGATCAGAATGGCCACAATAACCGTCTGACGCGAGGTCAAATCCATCAACATATCCTCTAGATAAAGGTAAACATACTTAAACTGAACTCAGTTTATAACAATTCTAGGTGCTTTGTCAAAAAATTATGTAACTATTCAGCCAAATTTTACCCCCCCCACCTTCTGGAGGGGGCAGGGGTGGTTTTTCGTAAGCGGTTGCGGAAACGATTTCGTTGTTTTTCGGAAGCGAGCGGGAGCCCATTAGTGCCTTACAGGTTATTTTCTTGTTTTAAAACAAGAAAATGTTCTGATAAGAGCACTTATTTGCGCCCAGCGGATTGCCCTTGGGGTGCGCCCAACGGATTGCCCTTGGGGTGCGCCCAGCGGATTACCCTTGGGGTGCGCCCAGCGGATTGCCCTTGGGTGCGGGCCGCAAGGCTCCGTTTGGGTTGCGGGATCTGTTCCCGCATTAGTCGTTGGTTTCAGCCTGTTGTTTTGCCTCTTTTATTTCAATCATAATTGCATATTAATAAAGTATACGA
>WFRP01000081.1 GCA_015486505.1 Pseudomonadota bacterium
CTAATGCGGGAACAAATCCCGCAACCCAATCGAGCTTTTTTTGCCCCGCAAATAAGTACTCTTATCAGAACATTTTCTGATTATTAAATCTTGTTTTTTGGTGCAGAAAATAACCTGTAAGGTACTAATGCGGGAACAATCCCCGCAACCCAATCGAGCTTTTTTTGCCCCGCAAATAAGTACTCTTATCAGAACATTTTCTGATTATTAAATCTTGTTTTTTGGTGCAGAAAATAACCTGTAAGGTACTAATTATTGGAGGATAACGCATTAGAACAAAGCAAGACAGGTGCCAAATCACTATTGCGTGCGCTTAAATAAATTTTCAGGCCGCTTAACATAGCGCCCATCTTGCCGCACAATTTGAACCCGGCCGCCCGCCGCCAGCCATCCCCCAACGCCCAAACCCGGTCCGTTAAGTGCCATTTTTGGCTCTATTCATATTCATTTCGACTTATTTGCTTGATTTTATTTGACAATCCACTATAATGCCGAATTTGACACTAAGTATGCCTGTTTCAGCCCAACCGGCAAGGGTTGCAGCCCCGAACCAGAAAAGCGGGCAAGCCCCTTATCCGGCCGGGCTGCCGGGGCCACATCAGAACCGCAAGAGAATTTCAAGGCGGCAAATGCGACGATTAATCAAAAAAAATCCAGCGCAATCGGTCGAACCGGCAAAACCGGCAAAACCGGAGCAGAAATTTCAAACGTGGCTGCAAAACGACCGGAAAACCGCGAACCTGCTGGCTATGATCAGAGCCTCCCAGGCCATCTCCAGCGAAATCGACTTTGATAAACTCCTGCTGATGCTGGCCGCAATTATGATTGAAAATGTCGGGGCCGACCGGGCCTATCTCATTCTGGAATCGGACGGGGAACTCAAGGTTGAAGCCTGCGGCAGCAAACAGGAAGGCAATACAATCCGCAAACCGCCAATCCCGTACACTGACGAAAAACTCTCTGCCGCAATCGTTGCAAAGGCCGCCGCAGAACAAAAAATAATCATTCTGGACGAAGCCTGCAAAGATAAAGACTATAAAAATGACCCGCACATTCAATCACTACAGATCAAATCAATCCTCTGCGTCCCGATCCTCCACAAGAAGCGGATGATCGGCATCTTCTACCTTGAGAACAACCTTGAAACCGCGGTTTTCACCTCCCTGCACCTGGAAATGCTGAAAATTATTTCAGACCAGATTGCAATCGCCATCGACAACGCCAGGCTCTTCGACAAAATTAAACAGGCTGAAAAAAAATACCGCGATATTTTCGAAAACGCGGTGGAGGGGATTTTTCAGGTTTCACATAACGGCTCAATTATCAGTATCAACCCTTCTTTCGCCCGCACTATGGGCTATGACTCCCGGGAAGATGCCATCAAAAACATCAAAACCGTCCAGGAAGATCTCTACGTCAATCCGGAACAACGCCAGAAATTTTCGCAACTGCTCCAGGAGAATGGGGTCGTCAACGGTTTTGAAGCTGAATTTTACCGCAAAGACCGCAGCCGGATATGGATATCAATGCATGCCCGGCCGGTTTACGACCGCCAGGGCAAACTTGAATACGTCGAAGGCATCATCACCGACATCACCAAACAGCGCCGGTTCCACGAAAAGCTGCTCGAAAGTGAAAGAACTCTGCGCCGGGAAAACATCCTCCTGCGCTCCAACATCAAGGACCGTTACAAATTCAGCAACATCATCGGCAAAAGCCCGGTTATGCAAAATATCTACGAACTTATTCTGAATGCCGCCACCTCGAATGCCGGCGTTGTCATCTACGGAGAATCCGGCACCGGCAAAGAGCTGGTCGCCCGGGCGATTCACGACAACAGCCGGCGCCGCGATGCTGATTTTGTCGCCGTAAACTGCGGCGCCATTCCGCAAAATCTTTTTGAAAGTGAATTTTTCGGCTACAAAAAAGGAGCGTTTACCGGGGCTGTCCGGGACAAAAACGGCTTTCTCAAACAGGCTGACGGCGGCACCCTGTTTTTAGACGAGATCGGCGAGCTCGATTTAAACGGCCAGATCAAACTTCTCCGGGTTTTAGAGGGCGGCGGCTACATACCCCTGGGCGGCAGCCGGGCCGAGCATCCGGATGTTCGCATAATTGCGGCCACCAACCGCAACCTGCAGGAGCAGGTCAAACAGGGGAGACTGCGCAAAGACTTCTTCTACCGCATCCACATCATCCCGATATCCCTGCCGCCGCTCCGGGAACGCAAAGAGGATATCCCCCTGCTGATTGAATTCTTTTTGAAAAAGTTCGGCAGCAACGAAAATGAGGCTCCGGCGCCGCTGCCCCTGAAAACCCAGAAAGCCTTATACAACTATCATTGGCCGGGCAATATCCGGGAGCTGCAAAACACTGTTCACCGCTACATAAGTCTGGGCAAACTTGATTTTATGGAAACCCCGATTCCCCTCCGGGAAAATCAGGACGAACAATCCGGCAAACTCCGGGAACTGCCGGCCGATAACCCGGAGATGGACTACAAAACCCTGATCGCACAATTCGAGAAAAAACTGTTCCTGCGCGCGCTGGAAAAGCACCAGTGGCACCGGGAGCGGGCGGCGGCCAGCCTGGGCCTTACGCGGCGCACATTCTTCCGCAAACTCGCCAGGGCCGGCCTCAACAAAACCGCGTAAATTGCGGCGGCAGCCGAGTTTATGCGGCTACCGGTTTATCCGCAATCAATTGCCGGCGACGGCTGCCGCAAGCCCAATCACACCAGCAAATCGGCCATCCCGTTTCCCCGGAGAAAATCGGTATAGGCCTTGAACAGGGGCTCTAAAACCGGCACCAGTTTAATCACCCCGCCAACATTACCGGCGGTTTTAATCTTGCCGGTCGCCGTCGCCATGATAAAATTTATCTTGCCGAGCCAGAAAAGATGCGCGGTATCGGCGCTCATCATCAATTTCACTTTGGGCTCAATCCCCGCGGGGCACTCCCCCATATAGAGCTTGATATCATCTCCGGTCGCATCAACAACCACGATACCATCGGGATCATCATAAGCCAGCTCCAGTAGCAATTCCGTCTTCAGAACCTTTCGTTTAACCTCAGGCAGTTGATCCAGCGAACCGAACAATCCGGCGACACCTTTATACAACTGTTCAATATCCTTAATATACTTTCCCATTAACTTTTCCCCTTTATTATCAGTAAGATTTAATCCGCAAACCACCGCTTCCTGAGCCCAAACAGACTCAGACTGTTTCGCAATGACTATCTATCAGCCATTACTCTGATATAGCGGCAGACGACCGTTTGCAATCCGGCGAATATTCTCGGCAACCCCTCTAACTATGCCGCGCATGGAAACATCGGTCGAGCCGGCGATATGCGGGGTCGCCATTACATTATATTTAAAAATCAGATCATCGGGATCCGGCGGTTCTTCCCAGAAAACATCGAGGCCGGCCCCGGCAATCTTGCCGGAGGCCAGAGCATCTATAAGGGCTTTATGATCAACCAGGCCGCCTCTTATAGAGGTTGATTAAGAAAGCCTCTTTTTTCATCGCCGAAAAGGCCGCATCATCAATAATATTTGTGCTTTCCGCGGTTACCGGAAGAGCCAGAATCACCTGGTCGGATCTCGCCAGAAGTTCAGGCAAATCTCCGGCGCCACCGACCCATTCCAGCCCCAATTCAGCTTGAGCCTTTTCCGGATCGTGCCGTTTTATGCCGATCAGATGCACTCCAAAAGGCCGAAGACGTTTGCTCAGGGCCTGACCGATGCCGCCGAGGCCGACAATCCCGATGGTCTGACCGCACTGATTAAAAAGATTACTGAAATCATATTTTTTCTTTGTTTTTTCAGGTTCATGGCCGAATTAAATCCTTTTACACCGGGTTAAAGCCCGTCTCCGATCAAGGAAATACTGTTCCAGCCCAGCAGTTTGATCTTATTTCTGCGGTAAGATTCCACGCCGCCGTAAATCAGGGTCGGATCGCCGGCCGTTTTGCCGGCAAGATTAAGCCAACGATGCAAACCGGTAAAGTAGTCACGGGTCACCGTCCGGCCCGATTTAATCTCAATCGGCATAAGTTTATCGCCAATCGGGATCAGCACATCAACTTCGTTGCCGTTGCTGTCCCGCCAGAAATAGAGATCGCCCCGCTCCCCGCGATTGAAAAATACTTTTTTCAATTCGGCAACGGCATAAGTTTCAAAAATACTTCCGCGCAAAGGATGGGTCACCAACTGTTCCGGGGATTGAATTCCCAACAACCAGCAGAGCAGACCGGTATCATAAAAATAGAGTTTCGGCGTTTTGATCAGCCGCTTGTTAAAATTTTTATGGTGGGCTCGCAACTGATACAGAATATAGCTTGCTTCAAGAACCGAAATCCAGGATTTGGCCGTATTATGGGTAATACCACTTTCATTGGCCAGGCTTGAAAGATTCAGCAATTGGCCGCTGCGACCGGCGCAGAGTCTGACAAAGCGCTGAAAGGTTTCCAGGTCCTGCACTTGCAGAAGTTGACGAACGTCGCGCTCAACATAGGCCGTAACGTAGGCGGCAAACCAATTTCCCGGAGCCAGATTACGGTCGTACAACGGTGGATAACCGCCGGTGAAAAGCATTTCATTCAGGGTGTCGGGTTCCACCCCCGCTTCCTGAAGTTCATCCCCCGAAAAAGGTAATAGTTCGACAAATGCCGTACGCCCGGCAAGTGACTGAGACACCCTGGACATCAGTCCGAATTGCTGGGAACCGGTTAGAAGAAACAATCCCATGCGCTTATCCGCATCAACCCACCCCTGGAGATACGACAACAAATCGGGCACGCGCTGGATCTCATCCAGAATCGCGCCGTCAGGAAAACGATCCAGAAAAGAACGGGGGTCATCGATTGCGGCCTGACGCACATCAGGGTCTTCCAGAGAGGCATAAGGCTTGTCGGAGAAAACCGCCTGGGCCAGCGTAGTTTTGCCGGATTGACGTGGTCCCGTAATCGTGACGACCGGAAAACCACGCAAAAGCTCGTGAACCATTTTTTCGGCATTTCGAATAATCATGAATGAATGAATCATTAGTACCTTACAGGTTATTTTCGGTTTGAAAAAACAAGAAAATGTTCTGATAAGAGTACTTATTTGCGGGCCGTAAAAGGCCGGTTGGGTTGCGAAATTCAGCCCTGCATTAGCAATTTTTATGATAATTGTCAATGCCTTTTACAATTATCATAAAATATTTAAGAATACAGCCCCCGTACCAATTGATTTTGACAAAGTGATACCGGGCTTGAGATTACCTGAACGGTGCCTTGCGGCCCGCACCCCAAGGGCACTTCCGCTGGTCGCAAATAAGTCCTCTTATCAGAACATTTTCTGGTTATTAAATCTTGTTTTTTTGGTGCAGAAAATAACCTGTAAGGCACTAATGCGGGAACAAATCCCGCAACCCAAACGGAGCCCTGCGGCCCGCAAATAAGTACTCTTATCAGAACATTTTCTGATTATTAAATCTTGTTTTTTTGTGCAGAAAATAACCTGTAAGGTACTAAAGCCTATTGTCGGATTTCAAGTTATTTGCAAACCATGGCAAACCTAAGGAATAAACCCTCTTGTTGCAATTCAAATGGCTCCGGCTGGTGAAATCACTGAGCCAAATATTCATAGGGGCGAGTAGTTACCAATTCACATAACGTGACGTTGATTC
>WFRP01000082.1 GCA_015486505.1 Pseudomonadota bacterium
ACCCTGTTTGTGGTCTTTTACGTGAAACATGCCTTCACCTCGTAAGTTATTGTTTTTACACGCAAACATTACCACGAATGAAGTTTTATTGCAACAACAAAATAATGATTTATTCAATTTTTTCAACAACTTAATGGCTGAAGGCTTTTTACGAGTCCATCAAAGATAAGCACGAACCCAAATTGACCAAAAAAACTACAAAACTTTAATTATTGACCGGCCAGCAGTTGTTATCACAGCTACCGGCCACTGTCCAGAAGACATTTATGCAGGACCATTTGAAAAACTGGCAGGTTTACATCCTGCGCTGCGGTGACGACAGCCTTTACACCGGAATCAGCAATGATCTGGAAAAACGGATTAAGGCTCACAATGAAAAGCGCGGAGCCCGATATACCAGGGCCCGACTGCCGGTTAAACTGGTTTACCGGGAATCTGCCGATTCCCGAAGTACAGCCAGCCAAAGGGAGCTGGCCATAAAAAAATTGACCCGCGAACAGAAATTATCTCTGATATCAGGACAGACGGAAAAGCTCTGATGCGGGAACAAATCCCGCAACCCAATCGAGCCTTTTCGGCCCGTACCCAGGGGCACTTCCGATGGTCGCAAATAAGTGCTCTTATCACTCTGGGTCTGCGGATTTGATAAAACCACCGCCTAAAAGTTGCTCTCCTTTAAAAAAAGCCGCCCCCTGCCCCGGGGTTACGGCAAATTGCGGGGTTACAAATTCAACGGCCAGAAGATCACCTGCAAGTACCTGTAAGGTTGCCGGAGCCGGACGATGATTGTAGCGAATCTGGCAGCAGATCTCCGCCCCCTTCACCGGCAGATCTGCCAGCCGGTTAATGTTGCTGACCTTAAATTTCTGACTGTAAACCCGGTCACGTTCCCCCACTAAAAGGCGGTTATTCTTATAATCCAGCCGAACCACATAAAGCGGTACCGGATGGGCAATTCCCATCCCTTTGCGCTGGCCGACGGTATAGTTTTGCAGGCCGCTATGTTCACCGACAACTTTGCCTTGCAGATCAAGAATCTCACCGGGCGCACCGACATCACCGCAACTCCGCATAAACTCTTGATATTTCTCGCCATTCAAAAAACAAAGTTCCTGGCTCTCCTGATAATTATCAAGTTCATAGCCAGCAGCGGCCGCCAGAGCCTGGGCCGCCTTTTTATCGATATCTCCCAACGGAAAGAGACAGCGATCAAGAATATCGGCCGCAACCGCGAACAGAAAATAGCTCTGATCTTTACGCGAATCAACGGCTTGACAATAGTTTCCGGCATCATCCCGCCGAAAATAGTGGCCGGTCGCGATTTTTTCAATGCCTAAACGCTCAGCCACTGCCGCCAATCGGGCAAACTTAACCGCCGCATTACAACGAATACAGGGATTCGGGGTTTGAGCACGTCTATATGATGACAAAAGATAGTCAACCACCTGGTCTGAAAAGATAGCGGCTACCGGTTCAACCCACAACTCCAGGCCGAGCCGGGCCGCCATTTTTGCCGCCCGATCCAGCAGAAAATCCCGTCCCGCGCCCCCCATATCAAGCACTACCGGCAAAACCTGAAAACCCTGCCGCTGCAGCAGAACGGCCGCCGCCGCACTGTCAACCCCGCCGCTGAAACCTAAGATCACCCGCTTTTTATTACTCATTGCGCCAGCATACATTAATTGACAAAAAATCGCGACAATAAACTGGACGCAGGAGTTCAGTTTATGCTTTCGATAGCCGAAGTCGAGTTTACCATATCCGAATTTAATCGCCGAACCGAAGTAAAACATCAACCTTCTAATGCGGGAACAGATCCCGCAACCCAATCGGGCCTTCTCGGCCCGCAAATAAGTACTCTTATCAGAACATTTTCTGATTATTAAATCTTGTTTTTTGGTGCAGAAAATAACCTGTAAGGTACTAATACGGGAACAGACTCCCGCAACCCAAAAGAAAGTTACTGGCCCGTACCCCAAGGGCACTTCCGTTGGGCGCACCCCAAGGGCACTTCCGATGGTCGCACCCCAAGGGCACTTCCGTTGGGCGCAAATAAGTACTCTTATCAGAACATTTTCTGATTATTAAATCTAGTTTTTTGGTGCAGAAAATAACCTGTAAGGTACTAAAAATATCGTTCTATTGACTTTCATGCCGACAACAGTTACAATCTAGACAGACAGACTAGATATAATATTATTATAGAGGCATAAGTTATGGGAAATACTTGGCAGTTACAAGAAGCTAAAAATAAATTCAGCAATTTAGTGGACAAAGCCCACCATAGTGGCCCCCAAATTGTCACTAAACATGGCAAAGAATCTGTCGTGATTATTGCTATTGAAGACTACAAAAAACTCAATAAACCAAAATCTGACTTAGTTTCTTTCCTAAAAAAATCCCCTCTCTCTGTTGTAAACATTGACCTCGCAAGGGACAAAAGCCCTGCAAGAAATATCGAATTATGAAATACCTATTGGATACCTGCGTCATTTCAGAACTTATCAAACGAAAACCGTCCTGCAATGTTGTTAAATGGATCAAACAAGAAGAAGAAAGAAATTTTTTCATTAGTGTTTTGACAATCGGTGAACTTCATAAAGGTATTGAAAAACTAGGTAAATCGAAGAGAGGAGACGAATTGCATAATTGGGTAGAAAATGACCTGAAAGAAAGATTTTGCAACAGAATCATCAATGTAGATTTGCAAGTTGTAACAATGTGGGGGAAAATCCAAGGAATGACAGAACGGGCTGGCAAACCAATGCCAGCAATAGATTCACTTATTGCGGCCACAGGTATCACCCACCATCTGACAGTTGTAACCCGTAACATTTCAGACATGAAAGAAAGCGGGGCAGTATTGTATAACCCGTGGGGATAAAAGAGAAAAGGCTGATGAAAACATACAGCCTAACCGTAAATAGCAGCCCATTTTTATGTGTTACTACAGTCAGTTACAACACTGGAAATTACCCGGCGTGTCTCCACCGGCTGCCTATGGGTGGCATGTGGCCTACGCGCTGTGAAGTGGTTATGAAGACCATATCGACAATAAAGGACAAAACAATGCAAGCAATTTATGCCCGAATTAAACAGGAATAACACAAATAACAAGTATCCAACAAAACGCTGCCCTGCATATAAAGCTTCCAAGTAACGCTTTATAACTACTTGAAATTATTAAAATTTTATCTGTGTCCATTCGTGTCCATCTGTGGTTCAAGAAAAAAATAGAAACCACAGATGAACGCAGATTAACACAGATTTAGTACCTTACAGGTTATTTTCTTGTTTTTTTCGACAGTTTTTCCAACTATAAAACAAGAAAATGTTCTGATAAGAGTACTTATTTGCGACCAGCGGAAGTGCCCTTGGGTACGGGCCAAAAAGGCTCGATTGGGTTGCGGGGATTGTTCCCGCATTAGTACCTTACGGGTTATTTTCTGCACCAAAAAACAAGATTTAATAATCAGAAAATGTTCTGATAAGAGTACTTATTTGCGCCCAACGGAAG
>WFRP01000083.1 GCA_015486505.1 Pseudomonadota bacterium
AGAGATGTTCAATATCCGACAAAGCTTCCGGAGAATTATCTTTCTGTAATCGCTTAATGCGGTTATCAATTGTCAAAAGACAGGCGGCCGGGCTGGAAAACAGAGCCTTTTCCAGGGTTGTCTTAAAAAGCTGGCTGGCGCCTTTATGTTGGTCCAGTTTGGCAAATTGCAAATCAGACAGGATATCATAGGCAAGCTCTTCTATGGCGGTGGCCTGACAATAGGCCTTGCTGATCTCGCGGGCCTTAAAGGCGCTTTGTACCTGATCCTGAATATCCTTTTTGAAACGACGGATACATAAACCTTTAATATCCTCCGGGCCATAGTCATCTGGGTTGGCGATGGCCGTGGGGTCAAGCATATTCATTAAACTGGCAAAACTCCGGGCCCGACCGTCATGCGGGGTTGCCGACAACATAATTAGAGTGTCTGAACGTCCGGAGAGAAGTTTGGCCAGTTTGGCTCGCTGCGAAGAACCTTTACCGCGCTGGGCCACGTTATGGGCTTCATCGATGACGATTATATCCCAATAGGCATTTTCCAGATAGTTACGATATTCGGTATCCTGCTTTAAGGTATCGATCGAGACAATGGCTTTATCGTAATAGTAAAAGGGGTTGTGGTTGGTGGGGATTTTGGCACGGACCTGGTGAATGCCGACCGAATCAAGGCGTACCAACGGGATCGTGAAGCGCGACCACATCTCCTTCTGAAACTGGGTCAACATACTTTTGACTGCCAACACCAGAATGCGCTTGCCTTTACCCCGGCGAATCAGCTCACTTACCAAAATACCGCAGGCCAGAGTTTTGCCCAGACCCACGGCATCGGCAATTAAAATACGCTGCCGGGGTTGCTCTAAGGCCTGGATCGCGGGATCAAGCTGATAGTGTACGGAATCCATGGCCGCTTTATGGCCGCTATAAATTTTTTCATCTGTCGGAGGAATTTGCCGCAGCAGGCTTTCCATATAAAGCAGAGAACCCTGATAAGAGCTGGAAGTATCGGGCACCAGCTTGGCAGCGACCGGATCGAGGACTTCAATGTTTGTATCAATCTCATCCAGAAAAATTGCCTCTTTATCCTTGACCAGCTCCGAAATACCAACCACCGACAGAGCAAAGCCCCCGCTCGAAGTTCGATCCATCTTCCGAACCAGCCATTCGGCATCACGAATCACAACCCGGGCCCCAGGGGCTACGGTATTAGCTGTTTTCACTCTAATCCCCTCAATGATATATTTTCAAGTTTTGCAAAATATGATGGGCTCGTAAAAAGTATTTCTCAAGATTTTCAGACACAATATCTTGCGATTTTGAATCTCTGCAATCACAATATGCAGTGGTTGAAAATTATTTTTCGGACAGCCTCCTGGGAGGGAAGGAGCAAATAGCTGGTGATAAGAATTGTTACAATAAAAGATTACGAAGATCACAGGTGAAAAAGTCCGCTAAAGGCATTCCTTCGGCACCGATAATCAGGGGCTTGGTTTCCGGGTACAGGCGGCAGAATCTGGTTAATCCCGGGGTTTTCCCAACGCCTCCTGATTTTACCTCCAGGGCCCAGAGGCGGCGCGGGGTTTCGATTACGAAATCGACTTCCAGGCCACGTTCACGCCAGTAATAGAGGTTGATTGTCGGGCCGGTAAAACTGTTTAAGAGATAGGCGCCCACAGCATTTTCAACCAGTCGTCCCCACCAGGAAAAATCATTGCGATTTTGGGTCATATCGCCTCCTGAGAGAGCGCTGAGTAAAGCGTTGTTCCAGATTACAAGTTTGGGGCTGCTGCCTCTTCTTTTCAGCCGTCCCCGTTTGAACAGCTCAAGGCCGGAGAGGAGAAAAGCCGACTCCAGCAATTTGATATAGTGGGCCAGGGTCGTGGTGTTGCCCGCATCGTGGAGTTGGCCCAGCATTTTATTGTAGGAGAGAATCTGGGCCGGTGACCCGCAGGCAAGGAAAAAGAGGTGGCGCAGCAGGGCCGGTTTGGCAACGGTCTGCATTTGCATAACATCTCTGGTCAGCACGGTTTCAATCAGTGAATCAGTTATGTAAGCGGCCCATTGGGCTTCATTATTACAGAGTTCGGCAGCTCCGGGATAGCCACCGAAATAAAGCCATTGATCCAGGCTGAAGGAGAACGCTTCCGCCATTTCCGAAAACTCCCAATGGGGGCAGCGATGGAGAAAAAAACGCCCGGCCAAGCTTTCGGTCAAGCCTTTCTGCAGCAGGAGGCTTGAAGATCCAAGGAGTAAAACTTTAAGCTTAGGTTTTTCGATCTGGTTCTGATCCCATAAAGATTTAATCTCCTCACTCCAACCTCTGATTTTCTGTACTTCATCAATGATCAACAGGGGGGGTTCGGATCTGTTTTTGTTGTTGGCTCGTAAAGCTCTTCCCCATTGGGCTCTGAGCCACTCCGACTCCGGCGGCAGAGGGGAATCCGCCGAAGCGAAGACGACCGTGCCCGGCCATTGTTTTGCAATTTGTCGAGCGGCAACCGTTTTCCCCACCTGGCGCGGCCCGGAAATTATATGCAGCAGATTTTTACGCAAATTAAACCCGTTCAAGACATCGGCGACCACCTGGCGTTGAAACGGATAATCAATCATTTTTACCTCGTGGATTGCAGCAGCCTCTACTTATTACTCAATCACTGAGTAATATTACTCTATTGCCGGGATAAAGTCAAATTTGACCTTGTCTGTCAATAATTCCGATGCAATTGGCTCTGGCCGCCCCTGCAGATCTCCGGAATAACTTCGGCATTCAATAGAGACCCCCTTCGAATACCCATAAGTCAAGCCTGACCCCGTAGCTCTGACCCCGTAGCTACACTTCCAAACTGCTCAAAAGTGGGGACAGACCTTCAGTTCTGTCCCCGTGCGAAGCACCCCAAGGGCACTTCCGTTGGGCGCAGGCGAAGCAAAATTCACTACAGCCCTCAGTAATTTAACCATCAATCACAACCAGCCGAATATTTACCGCAAATAAGTACTCTTATCAGAACATTTTCTTGTTTTTTCAAACCGAAAATGACCTGTAAGGTACTAATGCGGGAACAGACCCCGCAACCCAAGAGAAAGATTTCGGCCCGTACCCCAGGGCCACTTCCGATGGCCCGCAAATAAGTACTCTTATCAGAACATTTTCTGATTATTAAATCTTGTTTTTTGGTGCAGAAAATAACCTGTAAGGTACTAATGGCTGGGCTTTCCGGCCTGAGCAGATTATTACGGAAGGAAAAGCCGCCTGATTTTTCAGTCCAGGTGAACCTCGTATTTGGTCATATACGGCCCTAACTTATCGGCTATCTGCCGGATAATCCCGGATTTATCAACTGCGGCCGGAAGTTTTACGGTGATCGTTGCCAGATTTCCGTAAACTGAGTTTTCGCCGACGCTGACTGTAAGTGATTCCGCGATTTTTTCTATATCAGCCAGAGCTTTCCGGTAAACCTGTTCAATCGCGAGCCGGCGCAGTTTCGGCTTGAAGATCTTGCCGACCGCGGTTAGCGGCATCTCATCAAGGATGAAAACCTCCTTGGGAACGGCGGCCCGTTCACCGATTTTATCGGCCAGAAGGTTGCGAATTTCGCTTGCGGAAATCTGCGCCCCCGGTTTAAGCTGCACAAAAACCACCGGCACCTCGCCGGCATAGGCATCAGGCCGGCCGACGGCGGCGGCCAGTTCAATTTCCACAAGGTCAGCAGCCGGGCCTTCAATCAGGCCGGGATCGATATTGTGGCCGCCGCGGATAATCAGATCCCTACTCCGGCCGGTAAGCCAGAAATAGCCCTCCTCATCCTGGCGCGCCAGATCGCCGGTATTGAGCCAGCCCGGTTGCGGCCAGATATTCCGATTTTGTTCGGCGTCAAGGTAGCCGGGAAAAACATTGGGGCCCTTGATACAGAGGCTGCCGATCTCGTTAACCTGGGCCTCACGTTGAAAAATTCCGTCATCATCAAGAATAAATATTTTGGCCTGCTGATACGGCAGGCGCAGGCCGATGGAGCCGATTTTACGTTTGCCGCCCGAAGGGTTGACGATTGAGCCGCAGGTACCTTCCGTCTGACCGTAACCTTCGATAATTTTCATACCGGTCTCTTTTTCAAAGGTTTCAAAAAGCTGAACCGAAAGCGGGGCAGCGCCACAGAGCAGATATTTAAGTGAGGAGATATCGGCACTTTTATCAAGTTCGGCCAGCAGCATCGCCAATACCGTCGGCACGGCCGAGAAAAATACGCCGCGATAATGTTCGACGATGCGGGCGAAGTTTTTAACAACTCCGGGGTCACGGAATCCGCCGGCGCTCAACAGCAGGATATGTCCCCCGAGAAAAAGCGGGGCCGAACCGGTAGCCGTGGTCCCGTTGACATGAAACAGCGGCAGACCGCACATAAAGGTATCACCCGGCTGCAGGCTGTTGAAATTAAGCAGGACCATCTCGACCATACTGACTTCGTTTGAATGAGTATGCGGCGCCAGTTTCGGCGTGCCGGTGGTGCCGCCGGTATGATAGATGGCGGCGATATCATCGGGGCGGATTTCGCGCTCAAAATCAAGTTTGTCGGCGCCATATCCGGCAGCCGTTTCTTCGTAGCCGTAAATCCCTGATGCTTCATCACCCGGCCCCATAACCCGAACCACCGCTTTTAAATCGGGCAGATTATGACGAATCTCTTCAACCTTTTTCCAGATATCGGTTCCCGGCAGAGCGCCCAGCGCGACCAACACTTTAGTTTTGGCGTGTTCACAGATATCCTGAATGACTTCGGCATTCAGGAGCGGGTTAATCGGATTAACGATTCCGGCCGCCTGACCGCCCCAGAGCACAAAATGAGTCTGCGGCAAATTGGGCAGCAGGTATGAAACCACATCATTCGGGCCGATGCCGAGTTCGTGAAGCATATTGGCGGCCCGGTTGACCTCACCCAAAAACTGCGCGTAGGAATAGGTAGCCGCCTCTTTGTAGGCGTTGCCGTCTCGGAAAAAAGTCAGCGCCGGAGCCTCAGGATTACGTCTGGCGCCATAACGAATCAGATCGTAAGTGTTGGTAACAACAAGACGTTTTTCGAGCGGAAGCTCTTCAATCTTCTCAATTTCGGCCAGGCCGGTAATCCCGTCATTCATTTATAAACCCCTTTGCGTTTGTGCGGTTGTCTTACAGCAAATTACTGGCCAACTCGGCAAGTTCCGAGCGCTCGCCCTTTTCCAGGTTGATATGGGCGTAGAGTTTTTCGTTCTTCATCTTGGCGATTATATGGCTTAAGCCGTTGGAACTGGTATCGAGATAAGGGTGATCAATCTGAAAAATATCACCGGTAAAAACAATCTTGGTATCTTCGCCGGCCCGGGTGATAATCGTTTTCACCTCATGCGGAGTCAGGTTCTGGGCTTCGTCAACAATAAAGAAGATCTTGACCAGGCTACGCCCGCGAATATAGGAAAGCGCCGAGATCACCAGTTTCTCATTCTCCAACAGATCGCGATAATGAAGCGCGTTGTTGGCATTGCGATTCTGGGCCTGGATTACTCCGAGATTGTCAAACAGGGGCTGAGTGTAGGGTGAAATCTTGGAACTTATGTCTCCGGGAAGATAGCCGATATCTTTATTACTCAAAGGCACAATCGGCCGGGCCAGATAGATCTGCCGATAGAGGCTGCGCTGCTCGAGGCCGGCGGCCAAAGCGAGAAGGGTTTTTCCCGTGCCGGCCTTGCCGGTGATTGTCACCAGGGGGATCTCCGGGTTAAGCAGCGCGTCAAAAGCAAAAACCTGCTCGGCATTATGGGGTATAATTCCGGAGACCGGACGTTTTTCCACCCGTTCAAGAAATTTCTCTTCCGGACCGGTAACGGCCAGAGCCGATTTCCCCGGCGAGCGCAAAATAAGGTATTCATTGCTGACCGGCGGCGTTTCAAGTTCGAGACTGCTTACCGCAACATCCTCATCGCCAAGATACAAACTGTCAATCAATTCATCGGTGACATTATCAATTACCCGCACCCCGGTAAAAAGACTCCTGACGTTTTCAATATGGTCGGTGGTATAGTCCTCAGCCAGCATGCCGACGGCCTTGGCCTTCATTCTCAGGTTTACATCCTTGCTGACCAGAATAACCCGCAGTTCCGGGTTTTCCCGACTGATTATATAGGCAAGATTAAGAATGCGATGATCTTTTTTAACCTCACTGAAACTTGCCTTAATCTCAGGAACAAGCTCCTCTTCGAGCCGGATACTTATCTTACCCTTACCCGGGCCGATACTCACCCCACCGGCAAAAATCGCGTCACCGCAAAGTTCATCCAGTGTCCGGACAAACTCCCGCGCGTGAAAGTTAATGATCTGGTTGCCGCGCTTAAAGTTATCGAGTTCTTCAAGAACCGTAATCGGAATCACGATATCATTCTCCCCGAACTGCCGCAATGAGGCGCTGTCGTGCAGAATAACGTTGGTATCAAGCACAAAAATTTTCTTAGCCTTAGCGTCTGCAAACATAGTCTCCCCCTTATTCGCGGGCCGTAAGTCCCTGTTTGGGTTGCGAAATCTGTTCCCGCATTAGTACCTTACAGGTTATTTTCTGCACAAAAAACAAGATTTAATATCCAGAAAATGTTCTGATGAGAGTACTTATTTGCGGGGCACAAAGCCCTGTTTGGGTTGCGGGAGTTAGTTCCCGCATTAGTACCTTACAGGTTATTTCTTGTTCAAAAAAACAAGAAATGTTCTGATAAGAGTACTTATTTGCGGGCCAAAAAGCCCTGTTTGGGTTGCGAAATCTGTTCCCGCATTAGTGCCTTACAGGTTATTTTCTTGTTTTAAAACAACATTCTCAATCCGTTCCACTAGATAGAGAGGAAGAGATATGAGATTATAGCTAACCGGTTTACGCTGTTTATTCTCCTTAATTACGGTATCAATATGCTGCACTGAGGGAAGATTTTGGTCAAATTTAAAAGCAAGCGACGCGTCTTTCGTTCCCATGAACTGGTGTAGAGATTTCAAACTGCCCGAAGCCCCTGATTTCACCTCAACAGGGATAATACTGCTTCTCATAGCGATAACAAAGTCTACCTTAGCATTGGCAGTACGCCCTTCCCGCAGCCAATAGGTCAATTCGCGATTTGCCCTATCTGAAAGCAACGCTTGTAAATGCTGGCCAATAAACTGCTCGGCAATAGCCCCCTGGTTGATGAGTTTTACCTCTTCCATCTCCGAGACTGCAGGCCAATCCAGGCCGCAGACAGCATTCATCAAACCAATATCGAGAAAAAGCAGTTTATAGACCTTGTCCTGCAAATCAGCCTGGAGTGGCAACCCCGAGCAGTGACTATGGACTACTTTACTGATGACCCGCGCCATCGTCAACAACTCGATGTCCTTCTTCAGGGTTACACTCTGTTCTTGTGATGAAATATTCGAATATTTTACTTTCACGCCGACATTCCCGGCGGCAAAATTAAATACATTGAGCAGACGATTCAGATTCCGTGATCCGGCATATTTGGGAAAATCATCCCGGTATGTATCGATAATGGAACGATGCACCTCACTGACATTCTTGTAACTGCGACTCTCAACGAAAACCGCAACCGCCTCCGGCATGCCCCCGGTATAATAATATGAACGAAGCAGATTTAACAGCCGCTTATGAGCAACCTCACCAATCTCCTGACCAAACTCATAGATCAAGATAAGTTCTGTAAGCTGTTTTTCTCCGATTGCCAAAAGAAATTCGGAAAATGTCATAGGCCCCATATGCAGATACTGAATCCGACCCACCGGCATGGAAAAGCTGTGATCCCTCAGGGCAAACTCCAACAGGGAGCCGGCACCGACTACCGCCAACTCAGGCATATCCTCATAAAAATAGCGCAGAGCGACAATAGCTTCAGGAATAGCCTGAATTTCATCCAGGAACAAAAGAGTTCCTGGTGTAAGAGAACCAATATTCGGAAGAAACTCAATTTGCTGGATAATTTTCTGCGGATCTTTACTCGAAAAGACAGCTTTTAATTCCGGGTAACGTTCCAGGTTCACCGTACATATGGCGATTTGGTTTTGCCGGGCAAACATCTCAACCAATGTCGATTTACCCACCTGCCTGGCACCCCGAATGACAAGGGGCTTACGTTTTTTTTTATTAAACCAGGAGGAAAGAAACTCTAACTGTTTTCGATGCATTAACGGCTCTCCTATTATTGCATATCAAAGAAAACACATACCTAATATCATAATGAGATTTTTATTTCAACTATGTATGAAGATGCTGAGTGAGGGGGATGGGGCCAGTAGCTGGTGAGGATTGTTACAATAAAAGATTGCGAAGATCGCAGGTGGGGAAGTCCTCTAATGCGGGAACAAATCCCGCAACCTGATTGGGCCTTTTCGGCCCGTACCCAGGGGCACTTCCGATGGTCGCAAATAAGTGTAAGGGTTCAGCGTGAATTGGAATTTTCTCAATTTGAGTTAACATACTCAGACGGAGGAAAACTCGATGGAAAAGAAACGAAAAATCAGACCGCAGCGGGAACTCCCGGGAGTGTGCAAATTTCTGAGTTGTAAATTACGGTGTTTTCCCCTATGCTGTCCTTATTCGCGCGGAGGATAGAGCAATGCCGGGAAGCAACTCGAGTGCCGCTGCGAATAGCTGTACGGATGGGCCGGTCTTGTTGATCGGCCTTTCTTTTTTTTCATCCGTCAGCTCGCAAAGCGATAAATCATGGGGTTTGGGGCAGAGACCCAATCAGCGCTAACTTGTTCCTGTCGTTACCATCATTCTTCTCATCACCTCCGGCTCAGCGCTGGGCGACCCGGCAGTCGCGGCAGAGGTCGAAGAAGTCGGTTGGGAGATCGGCTTTTTTCTGGAAATAGTCGCATTGAAAGACGGGGGCAACTTCGACGCCGCAGGATTTGCAGTATTTAAGCTCGAGCACCCGGGACCAGCGGTCGATGATTTTCTGCTCGCCGTCCTCCTGAATCTGGATGGCACCGGTCGGGCAGAGATAGACGCAGGCGCCGCAGCCGATGCACTGCTCGGCCTCTTCGCCGAAAGGCGGGACTACCACCCGGTCAACCCCACGCTGGGCGAAAGTGATGGCATTGGCCCCGACAACCTCGCGACAGACCCGCTCACACTGGCCACAGAGAATGCAATCATCGTAATCAAGCTCAAAACGTGAGCTTTGCAGGCCATGGGCGGCGGCCAGGCGGTCGAGTTCCGGTGAGGTATTGCAGCGCCCGAGCAGCATTTCGAGAACCATTCGCCGCGCCCTGACCGCGGCCGTGCTTTCGGTTTCGACAACAATCTCTTTGGTAATCGGATAGTTGCAGGAAGTCGTTACGGTGGACCAGTCGCCATCAATAATCTCGACCAGGCAGAGACGGCAGGCCCCGTAAGGTTCCAGCAGATCATGATTACAGAGGGTCGGAATCTTGATATTGAGGGCGGCCGCGGCCTTAAGGATGGTTGTTCCCGCTGCGACTTCCGTGACTTTACCGTTTATGGTTATTTTAATCATCATCCTCTCCCTTTAAGCCTGAGTCGCCGCCGACAGAGCTTTGCAAACTCCGGCCGGACAACGTTTTTCATTGATATGAGCCAGGTATTCGTCCCGGAAGTAACGCAACGTACTTAAAACCGGATTCGGCGCGGTTTTACCGAGCCCGCACATTGAAGCCTGCTGGATTACCGGCGCCATTTCTTCCAGAAGTTCAAGATCAGCCGGGGTCCCGGTTCCCGAGGTGATCTTGTCGAGGATTTCATACATACGCTGCAGGCCCTCACGGCAGGTTGTACACTTGCCACAGGATTCGCCCTTTAAGAAACCGACGAAATATTTAGCGACATCGACCATACAGGTTTGATCGTCCATAACAATCATACCGCCGGAGCCCATCATCGAGCCCAGTTCCGCCAGGGCGTCAAAATCAACCGGCATATCGAGATGCTCAGCCGGGATGCAGCCGCCCGAAGGCCCGCCGGTCTGCACTGCCTTAAACGCCCGGTTTTTCGCAATCCCGCCGCCGATATCAAAGATAATTTCCCGCAGGCTGATGCCCATCGGCACCTCGACCAGGCCGGTATTTTTGACTTTGCCGACGAGACTGAAAATCTTGGTTCCGGTGCTTTTTTCGGTGCCTAAGCCTTTATACCAGGCCGCCCCCCGATTAATAATCAGCGGCACATTGGCCCAGGTTTCGACATTATTTAAGACCGTCGGCTTGCCCCAGAGGCCGCTTTCGGCCATATGAATATGCTTGGCCCGGGGTTCACCAACCTCGCCTTCAATCGAGGCGATCAAAGCACTTGATTCACCGCAGACGAAAGCGCCGCCGCCTTTACTGATATGGATATCGAAATTAAAACCGCTACCTAAAATATTAGCGCCGAGCAGACCCAGTTCCCGGGCCCGGTCCAGCGCGCACTGTAAATTACGCACAGCCTGCGGATATTCGTTGCGGACATAAACATAACCGGCGGTCGCGCCGATGGCAAAAGCGCCGATCATCATCCCTTCGATAATCGCGTGCGGGTTGCCTTCCAGAAGGCTGCGATCCATATAGGCCCCGGGATCGCCCTCATCGGCATTACAGATAACGTATTTAACTTCACTTTCAACCCGGGCCGCCGCGGCCCATTTGCGCCCGGTCGGGAAACCGCCGCCGCCGCGGCCTCTGAGGTCCGCCGCCTGAACTTCAGCGACCACTTCAGCCGCCGCCATCCCGGCCAAGACCTTAGCCAGGGCCTTGTAGCCGCCGATGCCGATATAATCTTCAATACTGCGCGGATCGATATAGGCATTGTCACCAAAGACCAAACGCTCCTGAAGTTTATAGAAAGGCACGTCCTTTTCCAGTTTAATCCGCGCTTTGGTCGCCGGATCGAAAAAGAGGAGTTTGTCAAGCACCTCGCCCTTGGCAATCGTTTTGGCAACGATATCGGCAAGATGTTTTTCCTTGACCCGCTGATACAGGATACCCTCCGGCCGGATTACAGCGAGCGGCCCTTTCTCACAATAGCCGTGACAACCGGTGGTTTTCACCTCAACCTTATCATCGAGCCCGGCCGCAGCCAGCTCCCGCCGCAGCCCCTCTACCACATTATCACAACCGTGGGCCTGACAACCGGTACCGGTACAGACCGCGATCAGGGCCCGGTCCGGGTCACGCTCAGCGACACAGTCTTGACGATAAGCATCAAGCTGCGCGGCATTTTCTATTTTTTTCATAATCTTATCCTTTATAAAAAGCATCCCGGACCGCGCTATTGCGGCCACATATTTGAAAGTAACCTGTGCTTTTTCTCTGCGCCCCGGCGTCTTGGTGCGAAAAAAGCTTTAATCTCGCGCAGAGGCGCAGAGACGCAGTGAAAGAGAGAGGTAAGAAAAGGCTTATCACAGATTATACCTACATTAGACAAAATATGAAGTCCTTATGATTTCAAATAGTTACAAAGTATTACCTGGAAAATCAACGAAAACGCCGCAAAATTTCAGGGAGTTTTTCCCCGTCCAACTCACCGAAATAATCGCCGTCAATTACCGCAACCGGTCCCAGAGCACAGGCGCCAACGCAGTTGACGGTCTCAATCGAGAACTTAAGATCGTCCGTGGTGCCGCCGTCAACAATACCGAGTTCGCCCTCGAGCGCGGTCAGGATTTTATCGGCCCCGCGCACATGACAGGCGGTGCCGACGCAGAGGCTTATCACATGTTCACCTTTGGGCTCAAGATTGAACGCCTTGAAGAACGTGGCAATCCGATAGACTTTGGCCACCGCTATCTTGAGGCATTCAGCCAGCGCTTCAAGTTCGGGCCGGGGCAGATAGTGGTTCCGGTTACGCTTCTGGATCTCCTGCAGCATGGCAATCAGATTTGCCGGGTTATTGTCGTAGAGGGCTGCAACCTCATAACTTATCTTTTCCGCACTCATTTAGGCCCCCTTCAATCAAGCTCGATTGAGCTCATTTTAACTTTTTTCAACAGGCGCTCGTAGGATTTATCAACCTGCTGCTGAATTTCGGCGATATGGTCTTCATTCAGGTGCCGAAAACGCCCCTGGGGCTGCAAATAGTCACTCACCGGCCGGTGATTCTTATGCGTCACCGTCATCCGGTATTCACCGTCAACAATCTCATAAAGCGGGAAAACCTTGCTTTCGACCGCGATCCGGCCGATGCTGACGGCCAGGTTCGGAGCCATGCGCCAGCCCGTTGGACAGGGGACAAAGCAGTGAATGTAGGCCGGGCCCGGCGTTTCGGCGGCTTTTTTAACCTTCGCCATAAGATCAAAAGGATAACTCGGCGACGCGGTCGCGACATAAGGGACATTATGCGCCGCCGCAATCTCGACGATATTCTTTTTCATCGTGTGCTGGCCTAAAGGATCAACCTTGCCGGAGGGCGAAGTCGTGGTCGTCGCGCCGTAAGGGGTTGAGCTGGAACGCTGCACCCCGGTATTCATATAGGCTTCGTTATCATAACAGATATAGATCATATCGTGACCCCGTTCCAGGGCTCCGGAGAGCGCCTGGAGACCGATATCGACCGTGCCGCCGTCACCGGCCTGGGCCAGGATCGTAATCTTGCGGTCAACCGGATATTTGCCCTTGCGCTGTAGCACCTTGACCGCGGCCTCAACCCCGGAAGCGACGGCAGCGGCGTTTTCAAAGGCGACATGAATCCAGGGCACCTTCCAGGCCGAATGCGGGAAAGAGGAGGTCACAATCTCCAGACACCCGGTCGCATTGGCGATAATGTAATCATGCCCTAAAGTCTTGGCGACCAGCCGGACCGCCAGCAACTCGGCGCAACCCTGACAGGCTCGGTGGCCACCGGCAAGAAATTCCTGCTGCGGTGCCATTTTGGCGGCATAAACGTTTAAATTTTCCATTATTCCCGCACTCCTATCATTTTATATTCATGAATTTCGTTAGCTTTAGCCATCGCTTCAGCCTGATTCGCCATTCCGATAAAATCATCGACCGTAATATCCCGGCCCCCGAGACCGGTAATAAAACTGGCAACATACGGCGCGTCTTTAACCGAATAAAGCGCTGAACGCACCTCGCCGGCCACGGGCCCGCCGGTACCGCCGAAAGATACGGCCCGATCAATCACGGCTAAAGTTTTAATTCCGCGCACCGCGGCCCTTAAATCCGCCGCCGGAAATGGCCGCCAGAGACGCAGGCGCACGAGGCCGACTTTGCGCCCGGCCGCCCGCAGTTGATCAATCGCCTCCATCGCGGTCTCGCCGACACTGCCCATAGTCAGCAGCAAAGTCTCCGCCCCTTCCGCCTGATAGGTTTCGACAACCTTATATTCACGTCCGAACATCTCGGCAAACTCGGCGAAAACCTCTTTGATGACCGTAATTGAGCCTTTCAGAACTTCATCCTGACACTTTTTTGCTTCGGCATAGATTTCCGGAACGCCGACGGCCCCCATACTGACCGGATCATCAGGATTGAGCTGAACCGCCGGTTTATATTCCGGCAGGAATCTGTTAACTTCCTCCTGATCAAGAAATTCATGTGGCTCAATCACATGGCTTAAGGTAAAACCGTCAATATTGACACTGATCGGCAGCAACACCCGATGATCTTCGGCAATCTTGAAGGATTGCAGCGTCAGATCAAAGGCCTCCTGGCCGTTCTCGGCAAAGATTGCGATCCAGCCAGTATCGCGGACGCTCATAATGTCGCTGTGATCATTCCAGATGCTGATCGGCCCGGAGAGGGCGCGGTTGGCAATCGTCATCACTATCGGCAGGCGCAGGGCCGGGATAATAAATAAAATCTCATTCATCAGGGCCAGCCCCTGCGAACTGGTCGCCGTATAAGTCCGGGCTCCGGCCGCCGAGGTTCCGGCACAGACACTCATAGCTGAATGCTCCGACTCAACCGGGATAAAAGCCGCATCAAGTTCGCCTTCGGCGACCAGTTCCGAAAGATGCTCAACAATATGAGTCTGCGGCGTAATCGGATAAGCGGCAACCGCATCGACCTGAGCCAGTTTTACCGCTTCGCTGATCGCCAGCGAAACCTCTATGCCTACGCGCTTAGCCATTATTCGCCCTCCTCGACCATGCTGATACAGCCGGTCCAGCACTCGGTCGCGCAGATACCGCAGCCTTTACAGTGCTCAAGATCAAAATCATAAGTTCCATCGGCAGCCAGTTGAATCGCCCCTTCGGGACAAACCAGGTAACAGACCCCGCATTTTATACATTTATCCTTATTGGTCTGCGGCTGCTGCGAACGCCAGTCCCCGGTCCGGTACTCGGCCGAGCAGCCGGGCCGGGATACCATAAAACCCAGATCATATTCGTGCCAGGCTTTTTCATTAAATTTCTTCGTCACGGTTTTTCTCCTTATCTCGTTCAGGTCAGACCATCTCGATTTCAGTCTCAGCAAAAGCCCGATGCAAAGCCTTAATATTCTTGGCGGCAATCCGGCCGAAACGGGCTTCAAGCGGCCCGACCAAAGCCTCGACCGGCACCAGCGCGGCCGCTTTAACCGTCGCGCCCAGCATCGTCGTATTGGTAATCGGCAAGCCTAATTCCTGCAGGGCGATATGGGTTGCATCAACCCGGGCGAGAGAGGTTTTAAAGCCGAATTCAGACCGCAGTTCCGCGATTGACTTGGCGCTGTTGATAACCAGCATCCCGTCACTTTTCAAACCTTCGGTAACATCGACAATGGACAGCACCGACGGATCAAGCACCATCACCACATCCGGGGTGTAAACCTTGGTGCGGTTACGAATTCTCTTTTCACTGACCCGGGCAAAAGCGACCACCGGCGCCCCCCGGCGTTCGGGACCGAAGCTGGGAAAGGCCTGGGCAAATTTACCTTCGTTGATCGCGGCGATTGCCAACATCTCGGCCGAGGTCACCCCGCCCTGACCACCTCTGCCATGCACTCTGACTTCGATCATAAGAAGCTCTCCTTATAAATTAACGCATTGCCGACAAATCCTGTCCGCAAACTATTAAAAAACAACTCTGAAATAAAAAAACAACTCTGAAAATTTTGAAAGTCTAAATTTATTCTCTATAAATTCGGTTTTACGGCACACTGGATACAATGCTGGAAAATAAAAGTGAAGTATTTATTGAGATAAAGGGCTAAAATTAATGAAAAATAATTTTCAGGATAAGTTTTTCCCAAAGTCGGCAAGTGTAAAATCCGGCACTGGTTCCGGTTCGACGCCCGTGAATCAGGTGGGGCGGTGGTTTTTCGAAGCGCTTATTTCGAAGCGTTTCGAAATAATATTCCCGACCCGCTTTCTTTGCAACGGCATCAGAGAGGCCCGCGGCCGTCAAGAGACTTGCGGATGGTCACCGGGTCCATATATTCGAGATCGGCGCCCACCGGCAAACCGCAGGCCGGACGGCTGAGCCGTACCCCCAAGGGCTTAAGGATTTTACTTAAAAGCAGGGCCGTGGCATTCCCTTCAACCGTCGGGTTGGTCGCGATTACCACTTCGCTGATCCGCTGTTGCACGACCAGATCTTTAAGTTTTTCCAAGCGCAGGTCTTCCGGCCCCAAACCCTGCAGCGGTGCGAGATTACCGTGGAGAACAAAATAGCGCCCGCGAAATGCGCCGCTGTTTTCGATTGAAGCGGCATCGGCCGGATATTCGACGACACAGAGCTGATGGGCTTCACGATGCGGATCCTGACATATAGCACAGGGATCACGTTCGGTCAAATTCTGACAAAAAGAGCAGAGCACCAGACGTTTTTTGACATCGAGAATCGCTTCCGCGAGCTTTCCGGCATCACTATCCGGCATCCGCACCATATGAAATGCCAAACGGGCCGCAGTCTTGCGGCCGATGCCGGGGAGCTTTTTCAACTGCTCAATCAGCCCGTTCAGCGAATCCGGATAACCATTCATCAAATAATCATCCTGAAGTAGCTGCCCTGAAGAATGAACCCAGCATAAAGGAACCTTAACCCTTCTGGGAAAGTTCGGTGAGAACCCCTTTTGAGGTTTTCGGGTGGATAAAGGCGATCTTGGCCCCGTGCGCGCCGGTGCGGGGAACCTCATCGACGAGACGGGCGCCCTCATCCTTGAGCCGTTTGAGTTCGGCTTCAATGTCGTCGGTCGCATAACAGATATGATGAATGCCTTCGCCCTTTTTCTCAAGATGTTTGGCGACCGCGGATTCCGGACTGGTCGGGCAGACCAGCTCAATATGGGTTTCGCCAATTTCAAAAAAGGCAACCTTAACCTTCTGGTCGGCAACCTCTTCAATCCCGAGAAACTTCATCCCCATCATGTCACGATAGAATTTAGCGGTTTCGTCGATATCCTTAACCGCGATACCAATATGATCAATTTTCTGCAACATCTTATTTTCTCCTTTATTTCATTCCGAGACCGGCAAAAATTTCGTCAACCCCGTCCATCGGGGTAATCTTTTTGGCGGCAACCCGCTTGACGATTTCATCATAGTCAGTCATGGCAACCGAGCGCGCCATAATGCTGTCAAGCAGGTAGGCCCGCAGCTCACTTTCGGCTTTTTCCGTGATTTTTTTCTGAATCAGGCCGCTGGCAACCACCCGGTCACCGTGAGCGTAAATACCTTGAACCAGTTCATCAATCCCGCTATCATCAACCGCCACCGTGCGAAAAATTTCCGGCTTTTCCTTATCTTTAATCATATCGAGCATCGCCCGAAGTTCACTGACCAGTTTGTCGGCCCCATCCCGGTCAGCCTTGTTGACCGCAAAGACATCGGCAATTTCCATAACTCCGGCCTTGGCAATCTGCACCGAATCACCAAGTCCGGGAACCATCACCACTACCGTGGTTTTGGCAATGCGGACAATATCAACCTCATCCTGGCCGACGCCGACGGTTTCGATAATAATAACATCCTTGCCTGAGGCATCCATCAGATGCATAACATCAACCGCGCTTTTACTCAAACCGCCCAAGTGACTGCGGGTCGCCATACTGCGGATAAACACCCCGTCATCCAGAGCGTGCTGCTGCATCCGAATCCGGTCGCCGAGAATGGCGCCGCCGGAAAACGGGCTTGAGGGATCAACCGCGATGACCCCGACCGTCTTGCCCTGCTGCCGGAGTTTGCAGATAATTTTATCGGTCAGGGTGCTTTTCCCGGCCCCGGGCGGACCGGTAATTCCCAGAAGATAGGCGCTGCCGGTCTTCGGGTAGATCTCTTTGAGCAGCTCCCTTTTTCCCGGCCGGTCATTCTCAACCACGGTAATCGCCTTGGCCAGCGGTCGGACTTTACCGGCTAAAAGACCGGCGACTAAATCTTTCAAACTTGAACCCTTTTTCGCTTCTTTAAGCTAGGTTAACATTATCTTTGATAAAAGCGATGGTATCTTCGGTCGAAGTTCCGGGCCGAAAAATTGCCGCGATCCCTGCGGCTTTCAAACCGGCGATATCTTCATCGGGGATAATTCCGCCGCCGAAAACCAGGACATCACCGGCCCCTTTTTCTTTGAGCAGAGCAACGACTTTAGGAAAAAGTTTATTATGGGCGCCGGAGAGACAACTTAAACCGATACTGTCGACATCTTCCTGAACCGCAGTCGCGACAATCTGTTCCGGAGTCTGGCGGATTCCGGTGTAAATAACCTCCATTCCGGCATCACGCAAAGCCCGGGAAACCACTTTGGCCCCACGGTCGTGACCGTCAAGGCCGGGTTTGGCCACCAATACTTTAATTTTTTTATCCATTTCACAACTCCTGACCCGGCTCGCGCCGGTAGCAATTTTAGTGCCTTACAGGTTATCTCTTGTTCAAAAAAACAAGAAATAACCTGATAAGAGTACTTATTTGCGGACCAAAAAGGCTCGATTGGGTTGCGGGGATTATTCCCGCATTAGAGCCTGTTTACTGTTTTAATCTCTAACCTTCAACATACTCACCGAAAACTTCTCGTAAGACGCCGCAGACTTCACCTAACGTGGCGTAGGTTTTAACCGCAGCAACAATCGCCGGTAGCAAATTGTCTCCGGATTGAGCCACCTGCCGCAACTCTTTCAAGGAATCGGCAACCGCCTGCCCGTCACGTTTGGCCTTCATCGCTTTAAGGCTGGCCAACTGCTCTAATTCCATCTCTTTTTTAATCCGCAGAAGATTTTCGGGCGCCGCCTCTGCGATAGTAAACTTGTTAACTCCGACAATCACCTGCTCACCGGTCTCAACCGACTTCTGATAAGCATAAGCGCTGTCACCAATCTCCTGCTGCATATAACCGGCTTCAATTGCCTTGACAACGCCGCCCATACTATCGATTTTCTCGATATATTCGAGCGCCTTGGCCTCAATTTCCCTGGTCATTGATTCAACCAGATAGGAACCCGCCAGGGGATCAATCGAATCTGCGACCCCGCTTTCGTGGGCGATAATTTGCTGGGTGCGCAGGGCGATACGCACGGAATCTTCAGTCGGAAGGCAAAGCGCCTCATCCCGGGAATTGGTATGCAGAGAGTTGGTCCCCCCTAAAACCGCGGCCAGGGCCTGCATAGTGACGCGCACCACGTTGTTATCAGGCTGCTGCGCCGTCAGGCTGCAGCCGGCGGTTTGTGTGTGGAAACGCATCATCATCGATGAAGCTTTTTGGGCGCCGAAGCGCTCTTTCATCAGTTTGGCCCACAGGCGGCGCGCCGCCCGGAATTTGGCCACTTCTTCAAGAAAGTTGTTATGAACATTGAAAAAAAACGACAGACGCTTGGCAAAAGAATCGACATCAAGGCCGGTTTTGACTGCGGCATCAACATAAGCCAGGCCGTCAGCCAGGGTGAACGCGACTTCCTGCACCGCCGAGGAACCGGCTTCGCGGATATGATAACCGCTGATACTGATGGTATTCCAGTTGGGGACGTTATCCTTGCAATAGGAAAAAATATCGGTGATTATCTTCATCGAGGGTTTCGGCGGGAAGATATAGGTGCCCCGGGCGAAATACTCTTTCAAGACATCATTTTGAATCGTGCCGCGCAGTTTGTCGGAACTGACCCCCTGCTTTTCGGCAACCGCGATATACATCGCCAGCAAGACCGCGGCCGGGGCGTTAATCGTCATCGAGGTACTGACCTTATCAAGGGCAATCTTGTCGAAAAGAATCTCCATATCCGCCAGTGAATCAATCGCCACCCCGACTTTGCCGACTTCCCCGTCGGAGAGTTCGTGATCGGAATCATAACCGATCTGAGTCGGCAGATCAAAGGCGACACTCAAGCCGGTCTGGCCCTGTTCGAGAAGATAGCGATAGCGCTCATTGGTCTGGCGGGCGGAGCCGAAACCGGCATACTGGCGCATCGTCCAGAAGCGGGCCCGGTACATTGTCGGTTGCACCCCGCGGGTGAAAGGAAATTCCCCCGGGAAACCCACATCTTCATTATAATCAATCCCCTCAACATCCGCCGGTGTAAAAAGTCGCTTCATCTCAATGCCGGAAGTTGTGGTAAAATTTTCTTTCCGCTCCGGAAACCGGGCCAAAGCTTTTTCAACCACCCCTTCCCACTGAACCTGACGCTCAGCCAAACGGTCTTTATTCTCGGAACAACTCATAAATTCACCTCATCTAAAATAGGTAACCTGTGCCAAAAAACTGCTCTTGACGATACATATAATCCTAATGCGGGAACAAACCCCGCACCCCAAACAGGGCTTTGTAGCCCGCAAATAAGTACTCTTATCAGAACATTTTCTTGTTTTTTCAAACCGAAAATAACCTGTAAGGTACTAATGCGGGAACAGACCCGCAACCCAAACGGAGCCTTGCGGCCCGCACCCAGGGGCAATCCGCTGGTCGCACCCCAAGGGCACTTCCGTTGGGCGCAAATAAGTACTCTTATCAGAACATTTTCTTGTTTTTACAGTTGAAAAAAGCTGTCGAAAAAAACAAGAAAATAACCTGTAAGGTACTAATGCGGGAACAAACCCGCAACCCAAACGG
>WFRP01000084.1 GCA_015486505.1 Pseudomonadota bacterium
CAAAACTCGCTTACGCTCAAACAGTTGCAATGCATATGGGCTCTCGCTCGCTTTCGAAAAACGACGAAATCGTTTCCGCAACCGCTTACGAAAAGCCACCCCCGCCCCCTCCGGAAATCGGAGAGATGAAGTTGAGCTGAATAGTTACTTTTTATTTTACTTTTATCATTATTTCGAGTACAGAATCAAAATCTTTATTTCATTCTGGGGATTAAACTTTGATGATTAAACTTACGGAGAACAGATTATGCAAACCCAAAAACAACGCGTTACCATTTTTCTGGCAATCATTCTTTTAATCGGGATAATTTTCAGCCCGCTCCTGCAGGCCACGGATTTCTGTGCCGATATGGAGACCAAGGCTAAAAACGGTCAGGTTATGGCTCTGGGGAAATTGTGCGTCAAGGGAGAAAAAAGCCGACATGAAATCAAGCAGGGCGGCCGGGAGATGATTATGATCAGCCGCCCCGACAAGCATGTGGCCTGGTCTTTGATGCCGCAGTCAAAACAGTATATGGAAATCCCTGTCAGCAGGGAGGAAATGAGAGACCAACCCGAAAACTGGACCCAGGATTTGCAGAAAGGAGGAAAATTTCTCGGCAATGAGACGGTTAACGGAGTCGAATGCAAGAAGTATGTACTCGATAGAGACAACCACAAGGCCACCTACTGGATTTCCGCTCAGGATAATATCCCGGTGCGCATACGTTCCGATGAGATGGAAGTAAACTACAAAAATATCCACGTCGGTAATGTTTCAGACAAGCTTTTTGAGATACCGGCCGGTTACCGGAAACTTAACATCCCCAATATCCCCGGAATAATGCCGGGCGGCGGTAAGCCGATGCCGCCGGCGCGTTAATACAAAATAGTGTCTCAGACCGCTGTCACGGCCACATATAACGGCCACATATATACAAGTAACGTATGCTTTTCCTCTGCACCCCAAAGGGCATAAACGTCTCCTAAGCCTCTGCACGAAAACCGATTTTATAGAGAAAGAGGTGTAACTATTCAGCCGAATCCGGGGTCGGGCGCGGTTTTTCTCCGCTCGGCGTTAAGATTTCTGTTTTTCCTTTACGCTCGCTTACGCCCGCCTTGCAAAACTCGCTTACGCTCAAACAGTTGCAATGCTAACGCGGAAACAGATCCCGCATTAGAATAGTTACAAAGCATTGTTCAGAAAAGGCAACGGATCAGTTTTTATGACCAAAGACACAATCTTCCAAAAAACCGACTGCCCGGACGAATTCACTTTCAACCGGCAGGTGGTCGAGGTTTTTGACGATATGCTGGAGCGCTCCATCCCCGGTTATCATCAGACCACCGGGATGATTAGCGACCTGCTGCGGCATTTCTGCCGCCCGGGGGAGAGAGTCTACGACCTCGGCTGCTCCACCGGTACAACCCTGCTGGAACTGGCCCGGCAGCTTAGCGAAATGAACCTTGTATTTTTCGGCCTTGACAGTTCGGCGGCAATGATTGAAAAGGCTCAGCTTAAAGCGAGAATGCTTTCCCGAAAGCAGAATGTAAATTTTCTTGAGCTTGACATCCTTGCCGCCGAACTCGATGAATGCGGCGCGGTTCTGCTCAATTACACGCTCCAGTTTCTGCGGCCGCCGCTGCGGCCGCGTTTTCTGAAAAAAGTTTACGCGGCGCTGCGGCCGGGAGGCATTCTTATTGTCTGCGAAAAGGTTATTTCCCATCGCCCGGTCATCAACCGGGCCTATATCAACCTCTATCTCGATTTCAAACGCCGCCAGGGCTATTCCGAAACCGAGATTGCCAAAAAAAGAGAAGCGCTGGAAAATATCCTGGTTCCTTTCTCCATTCATGAGAATCTGGATCTTATCAAAGAGAGCGGCTTTACCGAAACCGAATCATTTTTTCAGTGGTTCAACTTTGTCTCATTTCTTTCGATAAAAAAATGATCCTGCCCGACTACCTTGAACTCCTGCCCGACGCCGATCATAAAGAGATTTTAGCTTTATGCAAAGCCAATCTTGAAAAACTGGCGAGTGCCAAAAAAGGGGTCGTCAGGTTTCGGCAGCCGTTCGCAACGGTGCGTCACCTCAGAGCCTCTTACCTCGATTTCAGCCGCGATGCCGTAAGCATCGGCCGGCGTGAGGATATCAACCCGGAAGAATATAAACTGGTCAAGCGGGTCTTGCAAATCTTTATCCCCTGGCGCAAGGGGCCCTATAATGTTTTCGGGATTGAGATTGACGCCGAATGGCGCAGCTGCAGAAAATGGGACCGGGTTTTACCTTACCTGCCGGATTTACAGGATAAAATCGTTGCCGATATTGGCGCCAGCAACGGTTATTATATGTTTCGGATGCTGCCGCAGCGGCCCGGACTGGTCATCGGCTTCGAGCCCTATCTCCAGCATTATTTTACTTTTCACACCTTAAACAGCTTTGCCGGACAGACAAACCTGCGGATGGAGATGCTCGGGGTCGAACATCTGGGCCGGTTCGCCAATTCTTTCGATGTGGTTTTTCTTATGGGCATCCTCTACCACCGCATCTCCCCGGTTGAATCATTAAAAGAAGTGAAAAAAAGTATGAAGAAAGGCGGAACTTTAATCGTTGAGTCCCAGGCGATACCGGGCGCGGAACCGGTCGCGCTCTTCCCCGAAAGCCGCTATGCCAAAGCCCCCGGCACCTATTTCGTCCCGACGGCGAACTGCCTGAAAAACTGGATGCTGCGGTCAGGTTTTGTTGAGGTTGAGACCTTCTGCGCACATCCGATGAGCAGCAAAGAACAGCGCCGCACCGAATGGATGCAGTTTGAATCGTATAAAGATTTCATCGACCCCGACAACCCGGCCCTGACCGTCGAAGGCTATCCAGCGCCGCTGCGGGTTTTCCTGAAAGGGCTTGCCGGATAGGAAATAATGATACAGGTTTGAAAAAATCATATGACGGTTGTGTTTTGGAAATCATTGAAATAAATCAGAATGACTTCCCGTTCTTTCAAAAATCACCATTGATTCCGTCACGTTATAGATCAACAACCAATCCGGTTCAATATAGCATTCACGCCTGCCTTTGTAGTTTCCGATAAGTTTATGGTCTCTACAACTCTGGGGTAGTTGCTTCTCATCAATAACCATACTGATAATTGTTTTTAATTTTTCTTTTGATTTTCCTCTTTTCTGCAGTCGCTTCCAATCTTTTTCAAACTGTTTTGTATACGATGACTTTAACATTTATAGCCCAAGTTTATCGAACATATCGTCAGCATCATCACAACGTATCAAGTTACGGCCGGCATCGGTGTCTTTGAATACTTTCTCTGTTGTTTCGTTGGGTATTACGACACTGAACGGCAACCCCTTTCGTAATTTAACCTGCCGATAAAAAAGGTTGATGGCCTCGGTTGTGGATAAACCTAACTTTTTGAAAAGACTTTCAACTTCAGTTTTCAAATTTGGTTCAATTCTTGCCCTCACCGTTGCTGTTTTAGAAATTGTTGTCATTATTGCTACCTCCGGCAATACAGAGTAGCTCATTTGGGCCACCAAATCAAACTTTTTGTAGCCCATATGGGGCTTTCGTTATTTAATCAAAAACAACCTTCAGCAACGATCCCGATGCGGCCGTGCTGCAAGGTCAGCGGATACAGGGAAGTGGCAATTTCACCATCGGGCAAGGTGTTCGCCAAACCGGCGGCTAAAGGTATATTTTGACAAGCGGCCAAAAGCTGCCGCCAGGTTTCGGCATCGGGCGCGGCCGGGCTTGAGACCGCCAGCTGCCGAAGCAGCATAATCGTTTCAAAACCATAGATTTCCAGTAACCCCGGCATCTTTCCTTGATAAAGCGCCGCGAATTCAGCTTGAAAACGGGCCTGAATTTCAGCGGACGTTGCCCCTTTTGCCAAATCCGGCGGGCTTGAAACATTATGGTTTGAATCCTTGTTAACCGTTGCCGCGGCGCTCACAGTCTCTCCGGTTTCGGAATCAACGCCGGGGCCAGGCTCAGTCCGCGGCGGCAGACAAACCCCGACAAAGTAAGCCCCTTCCGCATAATCTGCGACCGAAGTCAAGAATTCGGCTTTGTTCCAATAGCGCCCCCCCAGCAGAAAACACTCGTCAAGATCGTAAAAAGCCAGCTGCGGGATTAACAGCTTCAAAGTCTGCTCCCGATCCGGAATCACAATCGCTTCAAAATCACATTTAAGCAGCGGCCGCGGCAAGATTTCATCATCTAAATTCAAGTCCGCATCATCAATCCCGATTTCCCGGGCCAGAACGGCAAGCTGATTTTTATTATTGGCCGCATCGCTGCCGGCCGCCGCCGCTTTATCCCGAGCCGCCTGCCGCTGCCGGGCTTTAGACCACACTTCGTAGGCTTTGCGCTCAGCCTTAAATTTGCGATAACGCTGCTCCCCGATTAACTCCCGAATTGCCGGCCCGAAATCGGGACGGCCGGAATCATACTCGACCTGGCGCACAACCTGACCGCCCCAGGCCTTGACCTTATCGCTGAATTTTTCCGCGAATTCGCGGCCATAGCGATTCTGGGGGACCAGCAGGGCAAATTTCTCAAAGCCCAAACGAACCCGGGCCAGTTCGGCCAGAGAAACCGCCTGATTACGAATCGTCGGATAGTGCTGAAAAACATTCGGATAGCGCCCAAGATTATACAAAAGCGGGCTTAAACTGACCATGGTAACGCCCAGACTCTGAGCCTCGGCGGCCGCGTAATTTGCGGCCTTTTCGGTATAGGGGCCCAGAATCAAATCAACTTTTTTCTCATTCACGAGATAATTGACGCCGGCCCGGGCTTGTTCACCGTCTCCGGCGGTATCATAGAAGAATACCCGCAAACCGGGAAGATTTTTCGTCTCTGCTGCCGGCAAGGCCGCACTTGCGGCATCATCTACACCAGCACCTGTGCCGGCACTCGCGCCAGCATCAGACACTGCCGCGGCAGTTGTCTGTTCTTCCGCGTTAACCTCACTGCCATTATCCGATGATGCCTGAGGTTGCGGATAAACCCCGAGCGCGATCTCCATTCCTCTTAAAAAACGTTCACCGGCGACGGCATTCGGACCACTTAAAGGCAACAGGCAGCCGATGTTGATTTTAGTCGCCACGGTTTGTTTCTGATGGGCTGAAAGATAGCTTTCGGCCTCGTTCCGAACATCTTCACTGACCTCGCAGCCGGAGCTTAATAATCTCGCCAGATCGAGTAGTAAAACCCGCTCCGCGTCTGAAAGTTCATCTTCAGGCCGCATTTTGAGACGAAAGAAATACTCCGCCCCGATGCGGCAGGAAAGCCCCTTGTCCTCCTCCTCAGTCCACCAGTCGGCCAGTTCTTTATCCCCCAAATAGGAAAGCAGCAGGGTAAAATAGTCCGCCGCTTCAGCATCATAATATTTCAGATAATGTTTCCTGACCAAACGACAGGCCTCGCCATAGTCGCCGCGATTTTCAAGTTGTTCCGCCTGAATGCGCCAGTTTGACTGAGGCTTGAGTGTTGTTACCGGCGGCTGAGTTCCAGAAATCTTACTTTTTTCAACCTCGGCACAGCCCGCCAGCGCCAATATTGCAAGCAGAAAACCGAGCAGAAAATATTTTCTCACCATCAGCATTGATTCAACCTTCCTCCATTGTCTAACCTCTAACGCGGGAACAAATCCCACAACCCAAACAGGGCTTTGTGGCCCGTACCCCCCAAGTACACTTCCGCCGGCCCGCACCCAAGGGCACTTCCGATGGTCGCAAATAAGTACTCTTATCAGAACATTTTCTGATTATTAAATCTTGTTTTTTAGTGCAGAAAATAACCTGTAAGGTACTAATAAAAAAGCCCGCTGGCGGAAAATCCGCCAGCGGGCTTTTTATCATAATAAACCGGATTATCAGGCTGGTTGTGACCGGTTGAACGTAAACTTTTATCAGCTTACATCATACCGCCCATGCCGCCCATGCCGCCCATGCCGCCGGGCATACCGCCGCCGGGCATACCGCCGCCGGCCGCGGCCGGCGGTTCCGGTTTGTCAACGATCATCGCTTCCGTGGTGATCATCAGGCCGGAGATACTGCAGGCGTTCTGCAGAGCTGTGCGGGTAACCTTGGTCGGGTCGATAATCCCGGCTTCAAGCATATCGACATATTCGCCGGTAGCCGCGTTAAAGCCGAAAGCCGCTTCCTCTTTCTTGAGCCGGGCAACCACAACCGAACCTTCCTGGCCGGCATTGTTGACAATCTGACGCAGAGGCTCTTCGATGGCGCGACGGACAATACTGACACCCATCTCTTCATCGTGAGTCAGACCGTCAAGATCATCGAGACTGGAGCTGGAACGCAGCAGAGCCACACCGCCGCCGGGGACAATACCCTCTTCAACCGCGGCGCGGGTCGCGTTCAGAGCATCTTCAACCCGGTCTTTCTTCTCTTTCATTTCGGTCTCGGTAGCCGCGCCGACATTGATAACGGCAACGCCGCCGATCAATTTGGCAAGACGCTCCTGAAGTTTCTCTTTATCATAATCAGAACTGGTCTCTTCAACCTGAGCCCGAATCTGTTTAACCCGGCCCTGAATCATATCCTGCGAACCGTGACCGTCAACAATTGTGGTGTTGTCTTTGTCAATGTTGATCCGTTTCGCCTGCCCCAGATCTTCCAGGGAAGCTGACTCAAGTTTAAGACCGATCTCTTCCGAAATCACCTGGCCGCCGGTCAGAATCGCGATATCTTCAAGCATCGCTTTACGGCGATCGCCGAAACCGGGCGCTTTAACGGCAACGCAATTCAAAGTGCCGCGCAGTTTGTTAACAACCAGAGTTGCCAGAGCTTCACCGTCAACATCCTCGGCAATCAGGAGGAAAGGCCGGCTGGTTTTGGCAATCTGCTCCAAAATCGGCAGCAGATCTTTCATGTTGCTGATCTTTTTATCATGAATCAGAACATAAGGATTCTCAAGATCAGCCGTCATTTTCTCCATATCGGTAGCAAAATAAGGGGAGAGATAACCACGGTCAAACTGCATACCTTCAACGACATCAAGCGAGGTATCCATGGATTTGGCCTCTTCAACCGTAATCACGCCCTCTTTACCGACCTTGTCCATAGCCTCGGCAATGATGTTACCAATCGTCTCATCGCCATTGGCGGAAATGATTCCGACCTGGGCAATATCACGATGGGTCGCAGTCGGTTTGGAAAGGCCTTCCAGAGCGCCAACCAGTTTCTCAGTTGCCAGATCAATACCCCGTTTCAGTTCCATCGGATTGGCGCCGGCGGCAACCATCTTGGCGCCTTCGCGATAGATCGCCTGGGCTAAAACCGTCGCCGTGGTGGTCCCGTCACCGGCAACATCACTGGTCTTGCTCGCAACCTCCTTAACCAGCTGGGCGCCGATATTTTCACATTTATCTTCGAGTTCAATCTCTTTAGCCACCGAAACCCCGTCTTTGGTGATCGTCGGTGAACCGAAAGATTTGTCAATAACAACGTTGCGGCCTTTGGGCCCTAAAGTAACCTTAACGGCATCCGCCAAAACATTGATCCCGTTCAGAATCGCCTGCCGCGCTTCCTGATCAAATTTAATCTCTTTTCCAGCCATTTTATAAACCTCCAAACAAATATTTAGTTTATTTTAGTAACAATGTAGGTACCGCGAAAAATCAGGATTTTTCGCAGTATCCTTTAAGCGAGTACGCCGAGAACGTCATCCTCACGCATGATGAGATAGTCTTCGCCGTCAATTTTAACTTCGGTACCGGCATATTTACCGAAGAGAATTTTGTCGCCGACTTTAACGTCCAGGGGATTAACCTTGCCGTTTTCGTTGACTTTACCTTTGCCGGCCGCCATAACTTCGCCCTGCATCGGTTTCTCTTTAGCGGCATCGGGAATGATGATTCCGCCGGCGGTTTTTTCTTCTTCTTCGAGTCGTTTGACAATGATCCGATCCTGTAACGGTCTGATATTCATCGTTGTTCCTCCTGTTTAAATGTTGTTTTCCTGTAAGATTTAGACCAAAAGATCAAGGCGGCCACCTTGAGGCTGCCTGACTGATAAAATCGTTGGCACTCTTTCATACCGAGTGCTAACAGCCGAGAATATATTAACGCTGAAATGAAAAATCAAGGGGGGAAGTGAAGATTTTTTTCTTTTTTTGCCGCCGTTGTAAAATTTTAATAAAAGGCTAACGCCACTCTTTACTGAAGTTGTAGGAAGAGCTGTCAATATCCTCCAGGCGTGGATGATTCGGATTGTAAAAACGACGCAAATCGAAAGTGCCGGGTGCCCAGCTAAGATCAATAATTTTATGGGTAATATCCGGGTTGCGCAGATGGGTTATATATTTGAGCAGCGAAAAAGGGGTTTCCGCGATAAGCGCGGTCATCCCGTCGCGTTTATAAGCGACAATCGCTTCCCTACGACTGGAAACAAAAGTTTTGCCGCGGCGGTTAAGCGGGAGCGGCACCCGGGTTATCAGCAGCGGCAAAAAGCTGAACACGGTCAAACTGAGATTACTGCCGGGCAGAGCCCGTAAATCGTTTATTGTAGTTTTATCAAGTTCAAAGCTGAGATGTACTGAGTTAAAGCCCTGTTCGACATAGTAGCTGACCGCCGCCTGATTGGCTGCATGGAGAAACGGCCCGGTACTTAAAATAAATTCCGGATTTTTGGCACCGTCTCCGGGAAACAACTCAAGCTGATCGAGTCCATTAAGATGAAACCTGCGGAAACCGGCCCCGGTCAACCGTTTAACCACGGCCGCGAACAGACTTTCCCGGCCGGGATAATTAAATGGCGGCAGCGACCACTCAAGTTGAGGAAAACGGCGAAAAAGCTCACGCTCGCGGCCGGAGATCGTCGCCTCAAGCCGACCGTTAAGCTCCAGAACCACCGTAAAATGATGGCGCTTGAGAAAAGGCCGGGCCGCATTCAGGTCACTGAGTTTAATCAGCCATTTTGACTTTGCCGCCGGCTGATTTCCCCCAAGCCTCGGCGGTTCACCTGAAACCGCCGCCGGCAGCGTTAGCCATTGCGCCGGCTGATAAACCACCGGTTTGGGCCCGGCCGCCGATTTTTCCAGAAGGTCAAATTTAGCAACTTCCGCTTCAATCTCTTTACGAATCCGCAAACCGCCCCGGCGGCCGTAACGATCGCGGCTGCCGACCTTGACCAGCAGATCACCTTCGCTGCAGATAAACGGCAGAGTTACGGAAATAATATTGGCATTCCCTTTACCGGCCCGTTTTTTCTCAACCTTAAAATCACCATCTTTTAAAGTAAACGAGTTATCACGCCCGTCTTTACCCTGGCGCACAACCTTCAAACGGTCGCCTGTAGCCGGCAGCCGGGTTGAACGCAAAATAATTTTCCAGCGCCCCCCGGTTCCGCCTTTTTTGCCGCCGCCTTCCCGACTCACACGCCGGATTTTGCCGATTACAGCACCGATAGTTGCCGCCCGTTGCGGCGCGATAATCATTGCCGGGTAACTACCTGAGAGGTTGGCGGAAGTTACGGGCCGGGCGTAAGCCTCTTTCAGCTCCTCTTTATAGTTTTTAATAGCGGCGGCTGTGAGTTTACCGCTGATTTTAATCTCATCCAGAGCCCGGCGGAAAACAGAAATCACGACTGCAACATATTGTGAGCCCTTCATCCGGCCTTCGATTTTGCAGGAGGCAATCCCGGATTGCGCAATTTCGGGCAAAAATTCAAGGGCACTGAAATCGGCCGGGGAAAAGAAATAACCCTCTTCACCCTGATAGCGGTAGGGCCGGCGGCAGGGCTGGCTGCAGCGGCCCCGGTTAGCGCTCTGGCCGCCGAAAAAACTGCTGAACTGGCAAATCCCGGCGACCGAGACACAGAGAGCGCCATAAACAAACAGCTCAAGCTCCATCGGGCTTTTCTGCGCGACCTGCTCAATCTCCGTCAATGCGAGTTCGCGCCCCAAGACTACCCGTTTACAGCCCTGAGCCGCGAGCCGGTTGGCCCCGGCCGCATTATGAATTGTCAACTGGGTTGAGAGATGAATATCAAGAATGGGAAAATCCCGGCGGATAATATTAACCAGACCGAGATCCTGAACAATGACGGCATCAACCTCAATGCGAACCAGCGCATTCAGGGTCTGATAAATCTCCGCCAGCTCATCGTTACGAATCAGGGTGTTTAAAGCAATGTAGACTTTAACCCGATGCTGGTGCGCGTAGACAACCAGCAACTCCAGATCGGCAAGACTGAAATTTTCGGCCCGGGCCCGGGCCGAAAACTTTTTCAAACCGAGATAGATTGCGTCGGCACCGGCATCAAGCGCCGCCATAAAGGTCTCAAAACCGCCAACCGGTGCCAGCAGTTCCGGGATTTTCCGAACCCCGGCCGCCGCTGCCGAACCTGAATCAGGCTTTGCTTGAGAATTTTTCACAACAGCATAATCCGGCCCGGATCATTCTCACTGAAACGGCCCACCGGCCAGCAGCCGGTGCCGACGGCGTTAAAAGCCCGGATCACAGTTTCCGCCCCGGCGGCATCGACGGCCAGCAGCAAACCGCCGGAAGTCTGCGGGTCAAAAAGCAGATCCCGCAAAATCGGGTCCGCCAGGTCTTCACCTAAAAGCCGCCAACCGAAAAAATCCCGGTTGCGATGGCCGCCGCCGGGAAAAAGCCCCTGACTGCACAGCTCTTCGGCCTGATCAAGCAACGGCACCGAAACCATTTCAACCACAACCCCGACCCGGTCATCGGCCACCATCTCACTCAAATGTCCGATAAAACCGAAACCGGTAACATCGGTACCGGCGTGAACAAATTGCCGCCAGTTGCCGTTTTCCGCATCCGGCGGCAAATGATTAAGCCTTGCCATCCACTCTAAGGCCGGAGCAATTTCATCCTCGGTAACAAAATCAGCTTTCAGGGCGGTCGCGAGAATACCGTTTCCCAACGGCTTGGTCAAAAGCAGCAGATCACCGGGCAAAGCTCCCTGATTGCGCCAGATTTTATCAGGATGAATTTCGCCGGTGACTGAAAGACCGTATTTTATCTCGGGATCATCAATGCTGTGACCGCCGGCTAAAACCGCCCCGGCCTCGGCTATTTTATCCAGACCGCCGGCCAGAATCTGTTTCAGAATATCAGGATTAAGACAATTAATCGGGAAAGCCACCAGATTCATCGCCGTCAACGGCACCCCGCCCATCGCGTAAACATCACTGAAGGCATTGGCCGCCGCGATCTGGCCGAATTTATAGGGATCGTCAACCATCGGCGTAAAAAAATCAACCGTCTGCACCAACGCCCGTTCGCCATCAAGCCGAAAGACCCCGGCATCATCGCCGCCGTCAAAACCGACGAGCAGGCGTTCATCAACCGGCAGTTTCAAACCTTTAAGCACGTCCGCCAAAGCTGACGGACCGATTTTAGCGGCTCAGCCGGATGCCGCCGACAAAGTTGAAAGCCGGATTTTTTCAGTTTTATTTTCGGTCTCTTTTTTTTCAATTTCAGTCATCATATTTCCTCACTCAATTTTTTGAGTTAGTACCTTAACAAGTTATTTTCTGCACCAAAAAACAAGATTTAATAGTCAGAAAATGTTCTTAATAAGAGTACTTATTTGCGACCAGCGGAAAACATTATTCATAAGATTCAAGTTCCGACCTGAGATCCTCTACGGCCGCCAGAACCCGGCGCCAGCCGACAGCTTCCAGACAAAGCCGGGTTTTACAGGAGCGTTTGCGGCAGGGGCTGCAAGGCAGTGGATACCGGACAATTCGATAATAAGTTCCGTAAGGCGCATTGACCTTTGGATGAGTCGGGCCGAAAATCACCACCGCCGGAACCTGCATTGCCGCGGCCAGATGTGAGGGCCCGGTATCACCGCCGATATAGAGATCGCAGGCCGCAAAAAGCGCGGCCAGATCAAGCAGTGACGCGGTCTTTTTCGCGACCACCCGCGGTACCCGCACATTGCCGGCGATAAGTTCCACGGTCTCGCGCTCCCCCGGCCCCCAGGTCAGAATAATCCGGGCATCAAGTTTTTCGACCAGGGCGTTTACCAGACCGACATAACCGTTCTGATGCCAGCGTTTATAGGCGGTTTTGCGGCTGCTGCCCGGATGCAGGGCGATAATCGGGCCCCGGCCCGGCAACTCAGCCAGAAGCGCTAAAGATTCGCGGGCGGCTTCCCGGTTCAAGGCGGTAACCGGCAGCCGGTAGCCGGCCGGAATCTCCCGACTAATATCAACCCCCAGATATTCGACCAGGGCCAGGGCCCGCTCGACCCGATTAATCCCGGAACCGGGAACTTGAAATTGACGACTGTAAAACCGGGCGCTGCCCTCTTTCGCGTCCGGCCGGGCAAAGCCGACAATCTCTTTAACCCCGCTCAAACGGGCAAAGAGCGCCGTTTTTAAAATACCGTGGAAATCAACAACCAGGTCAAAATTTTCAGCCCGCAGCTCTGCGATTAAGGCGGTCAAAGAAAGCCCCGCCCGGATCAGATTACCCGGAGAACGTAAAAATCCGCTAAAAAGATTACGCTCAAAAATAATAACTTTTTCAAGCGCCGCCTGCCCCTGCAGCACCGAGGCCGCCGCCGGTTCGACCAGCCAGGTAAAACGGGTTTCCGGATACTGCCGCTGCCAGAGATTAACCGCCGGCAGGGTCCGGACAACATCACCGATAGCCCCGAGACGAATAATCAAAACGTTTCTATACTTGTCTATTGCAGTCAAAAAAACCTCTTGCGCTGAAATTTCCGTTTGCCGCCGCCAACCGGCGCAAAAAATCCTCTATTATACCATTTTCGTAAAAAAAACGGCAAGCGTAAATCAGTGCCGCCAAAATCAGCCCTTTGAATACTGATTATACTTGACTTATACCGGAAACAAGTTTTATTGGTCTACGACAATTTATTAACATTTGAAAAAATGGAGAGCAAAAGTTTGAGCGAAAAAGAGAAAGGCCTGTTTAAACGTTTTCTGAGACTTTTCCAGAGTGAGCCGGAAGCCCCGCCGACGGAGGAGGAGCTTTTCGAGATTATCAATGCCAGCGGCGAAACCGGGGTTATTGCCGATGACACCCACGAAATGCTGAACAGCGTCATTCAACTCAGGCAGACCCAGGTTCAGGAAGTAATGGTGCCGCGTACCGAATTCACCGCTATCTCCGCCGACTGTAAAATCAGTGACGCCATTAAAATAATTACTGAAAAAGGCTTCTCGCGCTATCCGGTTTTCAATGAAAATCTGGATCAGGTTGTCGGCATTCTCTATGCCAAAGACATTCTCAAACACCTTGATCAGGATTTACAGAAACTCACGCTCCGGAAAATTATCCGCCCGATCTATTTTGTTCCGGAAACCAAAAGAGTCCGGGACCTGTTACAGGAATTCCGGATCAAGGGCATTCATATCGCGGTTGCAGTTGATGAATACGGCGGTACGTCTGGATTGGTGACCATCAGTGATCTGGTCGAGGAAATTATCGGCAAGATTTACGATGAAAATCTGCCGACCGAAAAAACGGCCGAGCTGATTGAGAAACTGGACGAGGGCGTTTACCTGGTTAACGGCAAAACCGAAATTGAAGAAATTGAAGAGCTTTTCGACATCGAAATCGACCATCGCGGGAAATTTGAGAGTGTCGGCGGGCTCGCGGTATTTTTAAGCGGCAGAATCCCGCAGACCGGCGAGGAATTTACCTATAAAAATCTCTCGCTGACGATCGCCGCCGCCGACAAGCGCCGGGTTAAAAAGGTTCGGCTGAGGTTGTTAACCGAAACCGAAGGCAAGCAGTGTGATTCAGAATTGACACATCGACCATCGTCAACCAGCGCCGCCATATCCGAAAAAGCTACTGAAAAAGTCACTGAAAAAGCCACCGAAACCCCGGAAAAACCGGCCCCGCAAGCGGACGCCGCCGCCGGGAATTCCTGAAAGACCGTGAAAATCTTTCCCACCGGCCGCAGCAATAACCTTTCATTGACGCCACTTCTGCTGGCCGCCTTGAGTGCCGTCTTTCTTTTCATCAGCTACCAGGATTATCATTACAGCTGGATGGCGGCCGGGATTGCCCTGGTTCCACTGCTAGCCGCCGCTGAAGAATCAAGCTCCCGCCGCGCCGCCGCTCTCGGTCTTTTAAGCGGCTTTGCCTTCTATTACATCGAACTCTACTGGATCACCAATTCAATTGCCGGGTTCACCAGCCTGCCGCAGGTTTTAGTCATTATAATAATGGCGCTGCTGGCCCTCTATATGGGGCTTTATCTCGCCTTCTTCTGCGGAGCCTGGGCCTATCTGAATAAACTTTCCGCGTTTGCGAGCCCAACCGGTAAAATTATCGCCGCCGGCACCGGAACCGCGCTCTGGATTCTGCTTGAAGATCTGCGCGCCCGTTTTCTCGGCGGCTTCCCCTGGCACCCGCTCGGCCTGACCCAGATTGATAATCCGCTTTTAACCTGGCTGCTGCCGTTCGGCGGCGTCCGCCTGCTCTCCGGCCTGCTGATTATCATAAATCTCGGAACCTATCTCTGCGCCCGCGAACTGCGGCAAAAACATTTCCGAAATGCCGCAATTTACGGCTGGGTTCTGTTAATTCCGATTATTTCAATGGCATTAGATGGAAACTATTTTATGTCTACGTCCGGGCCGCACGGTGAAAGCAGCAATCCTTACAAACCGCTCGGCAGCCGGGGCGAGCGCAAACACCTTCTCAAGGTTGCTCTTATCCAGCCCAACATTCAGCAGAAAGATAAATGGCGGCCGGAAAACCGGGCCCGGATAATCAACAAAATGTTTTCCTTGAGCCGCCGGAGTTTAGATTCCAACCCCGACCTCATCGTCTGGCCCGAAGCGGCATTACCGCTGCTGCTTGAAAAAAATCCTCTAATCTATAATAGACTACAAAAATTTGCCGCAACCAATCAAACCGGCTTAATGATCGGGAGCCCGCGGCTGCTCACCCAGACCGACCCACTTAAGAAAAAACTTTTCAACGCAATTTTTCTAATTTCGCCAACCCAACCGACCCAGATTTACAACAAAATCAAACTGGTGCCTTATGGTGAATTCACGCCGCTGGCCGACCTTTTTCCCTTCATCAGTAAAATCGTCCCCGGCCTTGATTATTCACCGGGTAAGAACATCAAAAACTTTAATTTCAGAGGCTTCAAGATTGCCCCTTCGGTCTGTTTTGAAGGAGTTTTTCCCGGCTTTACCGCCCGTTTTTTTGCCGCCGGAGCCGATATTTTGATCAATCTGACCAACGACGCCTGGTTCGGCAACTCCCCGGGGCCCCGGCAGCACCTGATGAATATTCGTCTGCGCGCCCTGGAAAATCGCTGCACCATCTGCCGCTGCGCCAATACCGGAATTTCGGCAATTATAACCCCTGACGGCAGAGTCACCCAACAACTGCCCCTGAATCAATCGGGTATCATTACTGCGAGAGTCACCGGCAAACTAAAACCGACTTTCTACGCCCGGCACCCGCAGTTGCCGGGTGTTCTGGCGGCAATTTACCTGCTGCTCCCGGCCGGTCTGATCGGAATCCCGCGCCGCAAGGCCGGCAGTTCAAACAACTCAAACCTCATTACTTGACCTGGATTCCAGTTTCCTCTATAAGGCTTACCCTATGTTATTAATTGAAACCGTTGAAAACCCGCCCCCGGCTGCGGCCCTGTTTCGCCAGCTGTCCCGACGGCCGCACCCGGCCTGGCTTGATGCCAATGTCGATAGCGAAAACCTGGGGCGCTTCTCGTTTCTGGCCGCCGATCCTTTTCTGAAAATCACGGCTCGCGGTCGGCAGATCACCGAAGAAAACTGCCTCAACAAAACCAGGCAAGAACTTAGCGGGCCTTTTTTCCCCTATCTCGACCAACTGCAAAAGCGGTTTTTCCGCCCGAAAGAGACTGATTTCCTCCCTTTTGAAAGCGGCCTGATCGGTTATCTGGGCTATGAACTCGGGCATCAGGTTGAAAACTTTACCCAGTCCACGGTAAACGATCTCAAAATGCCGGATGCTTTTTTCGGGGCCTACGATGCACTCATCGCCATCGATCATAAGAGTAATTCAACCTGGATTTTATCCAGCGGCCTGCCCGAAGAAAAAGACTCCGCCGCCGCTCATAAGCGAGCCGGAGCACGCCTTGATGAACTGCGGCAGCTAGTTGCTGCCGCCCGCCGGGATGATAATTTGCTCACGGGGAAATTATCCCCCTCGTCCAGCCCTGAAGAAAATACCAGCATTACCGATAGCGGCGCCGACCAGTTACAATCTAATTTCAGCTATAGTAAATACAAAGCGGCCATCAATAAGATTTTAGACTATATTGCCGCCGGAGATATCTATCAGGTCAATCTCTCGCAGCGTTTTGCTACGCCTTTTACTCAGAACCACCGCGAATTCTATCTCCATTTCCGCGATTTAAGCCCGGCCCCGTTCGGCGCCTATCTTGAAACCGGCGCACACGCGATTATGAGTAATTCACCGGAGCGCTATCTCCTCATCAAAGGAAACTATATCGAAACCCGCCCGATCAAGGGCACCCGGCCGCGGGGCCGCAACCAGGAAGAAGACCAAAACCTGGGCCGGGAACTTCTCGCCAGCGCCAAAGACCGGGCTGAACACATTATGATTGTCGATCTCGAAAGAAATGACCTGGGCCGGGTCGCCGAATACGGCTCGGTGCGGGTGCCGGAGATGCAGATTCTGGAAAGTTACGCCAATGTCCACCATATGGTATCAACCGTCGCCGGCAAAGTCAGACCCGAAATGAGCAGCAGCGACTGCCTGCGCAACTCCTTCCCCGGCGGCTCAATTACCGGCGCGCCGAAACTGCGCTCAATGGAAATCATTGACGAGCTTGAGCCCTCCTGTCGCGGGGTCTATACCGGCTCAATCGGCTATTTCGATTTCTCCGGCGACCTCGATTTCAATATCGCCATCCGCACCGCCATCGCCTGTGATAATCATCTCTACTTCCAGGTTGGCGGCGGCATCGTCGCCGATTCCGACCCCGATGATGAATACCAGGAGACCCGCACCAAAGCCGCCGCCTTCCGCGAAGCGTTAATGACCGCCGGGTAATTTTTTACAAATACCCGCAAGTCAAGTCTGACGGGCTCATCAAAAAGGATAAACTCAGCGGCCGGGAATGATAATTCCCGAGTTGCCGCCCATCTCTTTACGTCTCCGTTCAAACTGCATTTCTTTAATTTTCTCAACCATTTCGGTCAGAGCCTGACGCATGGCATCCGGAAAAGCGGCCTGGGCTTTTCCAAGATTCCCGGCCTCTAACGGCGCCTGCAGCGGCAGGTGACCGGCAGGTAACATCGGAAAAACGTGGTCTGTCCCCGTTTTTTTTCGGACGCAACCGCAATGCCCAAACAAAAAAACGGACGGCATTCCCCACTCAAGTGTATGTTTTTGTTAGCGATATACATCTTTCCTATGACCAACTTTCACGACAAACACCGTCAGAATATTATCTTCAATCTGGTATAGTATGCGATATTTCCCTACACGAACTCTATACTTTTCCTGATTAGTTAATTTTATGCTTCCCGGCGGATGGGGGTTATCTGAGAGGTTTTTAATTGTGTCGAGAATTTTGAGCAGCTCTTTTTTAAGTATTTCACCCAACTCTCTCTCTGCGGATCTTTTTACCTGAATTTTATATTTTGCCATCGGCCTTCAGCCCTATAACTAACTCTTCAAAAGAAATTGATGGCTCAGAAGCCCTTTGTTCGAAGCTTTCCAAGTCCTCTGCATCTTCTGAAAGTTCATGACGTATGGCTTCATTGACGAGGTCTGATATTGAGCGAGATGATTCTAAAGCTTTGACTTTAAGTATGCTGTGGATTGAAGGGTCGAAGTAAACCGTAGATCTTTTTGTCAGAGTAGACATAATGCTATTCTCCAGTTACAACGTTGTAATGTTCTAGGAGGCTGTCCGAGAACGTCCTGATAAGAGTACTTATTTGCGACCAGCGGATTGCCCCAGGGTACGGGCCGGAAAGGCTCCGTTTGGGTTGCGGGATTTGTTCCCGCACTAGAACATTATAACGTTGTAACGCTGTGATGTCAATGTCTTCTTTACCAGGTTTTAATTGGGGTCAGAGTAAAATTAAAACCTGGTGTTTCTTTTGATAAAATCAACCAGAGCTTGAGCGCCGTGGTTATTTTTGTGGGTCAGAGCGGCGGGAGCGGCGGCGGGCAGGAGGAGAAGTTCTTTTTCGGGGCTGGAAATCCGCGCCAGGTATTTCTGCAGGAGCTGCTGAGCGGATTTATCAAGGGACTGGTCATGGCAGAGCAGCAACGGGGTTTTTATCTTTTCCAGATTTTTTACTGCTGCGGTCAGCATTTTTTTGACTTCGCGGCGGGATGCTGCCGGGAAATCGGCGTAGGCATGCTGACAGGTAAACAGAGGTAATCGAAGAGAATCCGCATTATCAGCCGCATCTTTGCCGGAATCTTTAACGAAATCTTTCGCATCGTCGTCGCCTCCGGCCGGTTCGGATACAGGGCCGGACAGAGCCGGAAAGAGTGCGATCAACGCGGCCAAATTATGGCCGCGGACGGCCAGAGAGAAGGCTAAGGCGAAGCTGTTGCCGATCCCGCAGACGACAACTTCAGTACAGCGCAATGTCGCGTAAGCGTAGGCTTCATCAACTGCCGTCTGCCACTTTTCATAACTGCGCTCTTTAAGATCGGCCGGGGCGGTGCCGTGCCCGGGCAGCCGCGGCACCAGCACCAGGAAACCCTGCTTCCCGAGAAAATCCGCTAACGGTTTAAGACTCAGCGGCGGCGCCAGCCAGTCGTGCACCAGAACAATTCCGACCCGGGGCCGGAATTTATTAAGCAGATAGGGCCGGCCGCAGGCTGACGGGCAGAGTTCGGCGGTTTCCGTTTCCGCCAGGGCTTTGCGATCGTGAAAATAGTTTCTGAACATAATTTTCAGAATACGTTTGGCCGTAAGCCACCGCAGATACCAGCCCGGCAGCCGGGTCAGCCGGGTTAAAAGCTCCTGCAGCGGCTTAAGCGGTTCGACCGTATTGGCCATTACCCGGAACGGATTTTCGACCCGGATTCGATGAAAAGCGTGGCCGTCACAAACCCCTTCCGCGTCCGTAAAAATCAGTTTTCCCGACTTAAGATCACGCAAGAGCCCTTTTTCCCGGGCAAAATCCATAAGTTCACAAACCCGGCCGCCCGCTTTTTCCAGAAGCAGATCAATCTGGGAATCAAGCAGACCGCGATGCCGAAAATAGATCGCCTCCCAGCGCACTGAAGTTGCCGCCATAAAGGCCCGGCGGCGCAGATCGGTCTCTGTAAATTCGGCCCCCCGGGTTTTATAGAGCAGTGAAGCGATGATATGATCAAGATTTACGGTCGTCTGGTTGTAGATCGAGGTGAGCAGGCCGTTGGTCATTTTCCGAATAGCGTCCCGGGTGGAGTTATTCTCAACCAGTTCAGGAATCCGGCGGCCGCAGATCTTCCGGACAAAAGGTTCAACCGCAACCGGGCGCCCGAAACGGATATCGATATCCACCCCCTCCAGCAGCATTGAGCCTTCGACCAGGATCTCTTCCAGAAGACGCTTTGAGACCTTCTCCTCGAGCAGATTTGAAAAGCGCTGCAGCAGATCACCGGCGGAGCGTAAAGGATAGTAAGTAAGATTAACCGGAACGATATTGACCGAATTCGTCATTGCCGTAGTCGGCGAGATATCAAATGAGGCAAGCTGCGGATCATTTTCGTCCGGCCTAATCTCTTTCAACATCAGCCAGCGCTGGCGCAAAATCTCCGCTTTCAGGGCCAGGGCCGCGGCCCCGGTATGCGGGGCGTGGCGGCCGGTCTCATCAATTATCGTAAAATCACCCCGGTCGATAACCTTGCGATTCTTGACCATACTCCCTTCGGGAAAGATTATCCAGGCCCCGCTCTCGCCGACCAGGCTTCTTATTATAAGCTTGTCGCGCTCCGGATCGGCGACCGAAACCGCGCCGACCTGATCGAGATATTTTCCGAGCAGGCCGTTAAAAAATTCAGCCGCGGCCAGCGACCAGACCGGTTTATCGAGTAATTTGGAGATATGATAAGGCAGGAGCAGGGTTTCGAAGCGGGTAAAATGGTTGATAACAAAAATCGTCCCGCCGGCCGGCAGATTTTCGCAATTATGCAGATTGACCCGGGCCCGGGAGAAGGCGCTTAAGATCTTCAGCGCCAGGCCGGTAGTATGATAGGCAAGCAGGTTCACAAAAAGCTCCCCCTACTTAATATTTACTTATTTCAGGCCGGCAATGAAAGCCTGCCACTTCTCCTTGCTGCTTAAAGAGCCGACCGGACAGACCTCGGTGCAGGCAAAACAGTCTTTACAGTCAGCGCTGGCGGGATCGAGATCGCTGCCGAAGAAAGAGACGATGGTATCCATACCGCGATTGGCAAAGCTGAGTTTATAACCTTTTGCAATGGTGCTGCAGACCTGAACACAGCGGCCGCATAAAAGACATTTTTTCGGCTCATAAACCAAATACGGATGGTCATCAATAAGTTCCGGATAATCGCGGTCGATATGCCGCAGCCGCTTGGTTTTTAACGGCTGATGGAGAAATTTGGCAATCTGCTGCAATTCGCAGTTGCGATTGGAAATACAGGTTTTACAGGTGCCGTCATTGGTTGAAACCAGCAGGCGAAAGGCTATCTGACGCATTTTGAGAATTTCGTCAGTATTGGTTCTGACCACCATACCCGCGGAAATTTGGGTTCGGCAGGAGACCTGCGGCCCTTTAACGCCCGCAATTTCAACCAGACAGAGACGGCAGGAGGCCGGTGGTTTCTCCATCCCTTCGACATAGCAGAGATTGGGGATATAGATATCGTTCTCAAGGCAGACCGGCAGCAGGTAGGCCCCGGCCGGAGCGGTTATTTCCTGATCATCAACCGTTATGGTCACCATTTCCGCGCTCATGCGTCACCCTCCTCTTTCTCCCCGGCCGGCAGCGGTTCAACCCCCTGATCCGGAATCAATTCCGGCGGCGATACCCGCCGCACCGCATCATATTCGGGCGGACAGGCATAAACACACTCACCGCACTTGACGCATTTTTCCTGATCGATCGCCTTTTTCCGGTTACTGGTCGTAAAAATCGCCTCGGTCGGACAGCAGGCGACACAGGCGTCACAGCCCCGGGCGCAGGCTTCAAGATCGATGTAAAAAGCGGTAAGAGAGCGGCACATCCGCGCCGGACAGCACTTCCCCTCAATATGAGCGACATACTCATCGCGAAAAAAACGCAGGGTCGTCAAGACCGGATTCGGCGCGGTTTTGCCGAGGCTGCAGAGTGAACCGGCGACAACCGCTTCACTGATATCGGCAAGATCACCAATATCTCCGGGCAAACCCTCGCCGATCGTAATCGAATGCAGGATTTCGCGCAGGTGACGGGTGCCGATCCGGCAGAAGGTACATTTGCCGCAGGATTCCCCTTGCGTAAAATCGGTAAAATAACGGGCGACCTCAACCATACAGGTATCTTCGTTCATCACGACAAGGCCGCCGGAGCCCATCATCGCGCCGACACTTTTCAAAGAGTCAAAATCAATTATGGTATCCATTAAAGATGCCGGCAGACAGCCGCCGGAGGGGCCGCCGATCTGCACCGCCTTAAGCTCTTTGCCGTCTTTAATGCCGCCGCAGACATCGACCACCAGATGCTCCAGCGTCACCCCCATCGGCACCTCAACCAGACCCGGATATTCAACCTCGCCGACCACGGAAAAAATCGCGGTGCCGGGACTGTCGGCGGTACCGATTTCGTGAAACCAGGCGGCGCCGTTTTTGATAATCGCCGGGACGGTCGATAAAGTTTTGACATTATTGATAATTGTCGGCCTTTCACCAAAACCGGAGACCGCCGGATAGGGCGGCCTGACCTTCGGCATTCCCCGGCGGCCGGAAAGTGATTCAATCAATGCGGTCTCTTCACCGCAGACAAAAGCGCCGGAGCCCTGAAAAACCGAAACTTCAAGCGCGAAATCGCTGCCTAAAATATTATCACCCAGCAGGTTGGCCGCTTCAGCCTGTTTTATCGCCGCTTCCATCATCTTGACGGCTAAAGGATATTCGGCCCGGATATAGAGCAGGGCTTTTTCCGCCCCGACCGCCAGCGCCGCCAGGGCCAGGCCTTCAAGCACCTGATGCGGATTACTCTCTAAAAGGGTACGATCCATATAGGCTCCGGGATCGCCCTCGTCCCCGTTGCAGATGACCATTTTTGCTTGGGCCTCAACCCCGCGGGCAATCTCCCATTTCTTCCCGGCCGGAAACCCGGCCCCGCCGCGGCCGCGCAGATTCGCGGCTTTAATCTCATCCAGCACCCAGAGACCGCCCTTTTCCAGGCCGGCAGCCAGGGAACTGTAACCGCCAACCGCCAGATAATGGTTAATCTCCCGGGGATCAATCAGGCCGCAATGTTCCATAACTACCCGTTTTTCATAAAGATAACGGGGGTAGTCCATTAAAGTGGGGAAATTTTCATCGGCTTCCAGAGCCCCGATCAGATATTCGTAACAGGGATCACTGCCGTCTTTGAGAAAAGAACGTACCAGAATCCCGGCCTCGCCGGCCCCGATTTTCTGATAGAGCAGCGCCGGAAAACCCGGATTCTGAATAATGACCAGGGGCTCGGCATAGCAGTGACCGAGACAGCCGACCTTTCTGATTTCAGCTTCGATCCCGTTAGCGCTTAAAGCCTCTTCGAAACCGGCAATGGTTTCCAGGGCGCCGGCGGCAAGACCGCAGGTGGCCGCCCCGACATAGATCACCGGACCCGGCGCATTTTTCAGGGCCGTAACTTCGGCCACCGCCGCTTTACTCAGAGCCGCGAGCTTATCTTTCGGGCTTTTTTCAGTTTTCATTTTTATCCTGCTCCCGGGCCGCCATCTCTTTACGAACTTCAATCTCGGTTATAATACCTTCAACTTTACTCGGGGTCACATAGGCCTCAACCTTCTCGCCGACGACCACCGCCGGTGCCAGAGCGCAGCAGCCGATACAGGCGACCCGTTCGAGACTGTATTCACGATCCGCGCTGGTTTCATTCTCTTTAATCCCCAGCCGCCGCTCAAAATTTTCGAGAATAATCTCGCCGCCTTTAACGTGACAGGCGGTGCCGAGGCAGACCTTGATCGGGTTGCGGCCCGGCGGATTGAAACGAAATTGATTATAGAATGTGGCAATCCCGTAAACCTTGCCGATGGTGGTTCCCAGTTGTTCGGCGACCATACGCAGTGCCAGACGGGGCAGATAGCCGTGCTTTGTCTGAATCCGCTGCAGAGTCGGCAGGAGATCCAGCGCCCCGGGCGCAACTGCTGCAAGCTCTTCCGCCACCGCATTTAAAACGGCATACTCTTCTTCGTCAATTGCCGCTTTTTCAGAATCATCCAGAGTTGCCAGTATTCGATCCAGCATATTGAAATTAATCTCCGTTACTGATTAAAACATTCATAGATTGAATCTGCCGCTTCCGCGGCTAAAAACCGCCGACAACAGTCACAGAGCGCCTCAACCCGCCGCTCCAGGGCCGCCAGTTCCCGGAAAGCCCGTTCCCGAGGGTCGTAACTGATTATCGCCAGGCTGCGATAGATAAACAGAAAATCCGGCTCCGGCCCGACTAATTCCGGCCCTTTGCCGGCGCAGACTTTAAGCAGATCAGCCCGCAGCGGCGGACAGATAAAATTAATACAGAGCGGCCCTTTCAAGACACCTAAACCGCAGCCTGCAGCCGTAAAATATTGACAATGAGCCCCAGTAGTCAAGGCATTGTCGCGTCGGCGCCGCAATTGATAAGTGCCGCCGCAGGTTGCCGCCGCAGATTCCCGGATCTTGAGCTTGCGCTCCCGCTGCAGGCCGTCAATAATTTCAGCCGCGAGATGAGAGCGCTCCGGCGGTTCACCTTCGAGCCGGAAGATATCGCCGGCCCCGCGATGAC
>WFRP01000085.1 GCA_015486505.1 Pseudomonadota bacterium
AACCGTCATCGATCAGGATAATTTCAAAATTACGCCATGTCTGAGCCTTAAGGGAGTCCAATACCCGATCCAGATAAACACCGTAATTGTAACAGGTTACAATCACACTGACCAGCGGCCCCGACCACGGCTGCTGCTCGATATTTACCGGCTCCACCCAACGTCGACGCCATCTGGCCCAGGCAGCTGCCAATAAAGCCGCGGCTCGGGCCCACCAGAGCCCTACTTTCTCCCGATAAAAAACTACTCTCGCCAACAATTTTATCTCACCTGATTTTTAAGTACCTTACAGGTTATTTTCTGCACCAGAAAACAAGATTTAACATTCAGAAAATGTTCTGCTAAGGCACTAATGCGGGAACAAATTCCGCAACCCAAACAGGGCCTTGCGGCCCGCACCCAGGGGCACTTCCGCTGGTCGCACCCCAAGGGCACTTCCGTTGGGCGCAAATAAGTGCTCTTATCAGAACATTTTCTTGTTTTTACAGTTGAAAAAAGCTGTTGAAAAAAAACAAGAAAATAACCTGTAAGGTACTAATGTTCGACCACCACAATTGCGAACATAGCGGTTTTTTTCATCATCCGGGGTGGAATAGATTTTTCCAGTAAAGTAAACGGACGAATCGTCCATGTCGGCAGGAGATTACGCAGAGAGACGCCACCGGATAATAGATAACGAAACGGCATAATTTCTTCAATTAGTTTGACCTTCAAATTTGTCACCTTATGAAAATAATCCCGGTCACGCTGAAAGATAATCCAGGGAAGGGCATCATTGCCTCCGGATAACGGGCCACTTTCCGGTAATCGCCAGCTTGCACTTTCCGGAGCGAAAGGCTCATGATGCAGCCAACCGTAAATAATCCGGGACCAGGAAGTGACCCAGGGTTCAATCATAATGATTCTGCCCCCCTTTCTTAAACAGCGCTCAGCTTCCTGAAAAAAAATTTCCGGTTCTCTTATATGATGCAGCACGTTAACCATAACAATTGCCCGCAGGTAATTGTTATTAAATGGAAGATGCTGCGCATCACAAACAATATCATTTCCCGATACCGGCATTATATCGCTGGTTATAAGCTCGGAAATGTAGCTCTTCAAAAATCCCGCCCCGCTGCCGATTTCCAGAATCGATCCGCTGCCGGAGGGAAGATGCTCACAAATAGCTTCATACCACTCTTCGTAAATCTCTTTTAGTAACGGTTTTTCCTGAATGATCTGTTTTCTCAGTTTAGTTGTCGCGGGATCATCAAGATCCATTCCCCGGGTTAAAGGATGTTGCAGTATAGTGCTCAGTAACCCCATAATCAATGGAATTTAATTTTTGAAGCAGCAAAAATGACCATTTTAAACAGTGTCATCCCATGCCGCCAGCGGGAGATATTGGTATCACCATAATGCCGATCCCGGTAACGAATGGGAAGATCGATAATCTTCAAATTTTGTTTGGCCGCCCCGAAAATGAGATCAAAATCACCAAACGGGTCAAAATCACCAAAATAGGCCCGGTTGGCAGCTATTCTTTCATAATTTTTTTTGCTTAACACCTTCGTACCACATAAAGTATCTTTAATGGGCTGACCTAACAGCCAGGAAAATGCCATACTGAAGAACTTATTACCAATCAGGTTAAAAAAACGCATAGCTTTACTTTCCATCGGATAAACCAATCGCACACCATTGATAAATTCGCCTTTGCCACTCATCAAAGCCTGGTAAAACAGGGGCAGATTTTCCGGAGCCACAGTCATATCAGCATCCAGTATCATTAAAATCTCCCCAGTTGCCTTACTAAACCCCAGCCGTACCGCGTCACCTTTTCCTTTACCCGGTTGGCGATAGACAAAAGCCCTTTTTTGAGGATTATTCTCAATCTCCTTTTCGATAACCGCAAAAGTATTGTCACTTGATCCGCCTTCAACAAAAATCAGCTCGGTACCCCGCCCCATCTCCGGTGTCCGTCTGAAAATATCTGCAATATTACCCGCTTCGTTTCTGGCTGCGACAATAACTGAAACCAGAGGTTTTTTTGACGGTATACTTAAAGCGGGCATTTTCCTGATTATAAAGACATTGGTCAGACAAAAAAATCTGAAAGGTAAAATTTTTGCAAGATATCTGTTAGCCACATAACTTATTCCCGGAATCTTAACGGGGAGGATTATTTCACTTGAGGTTTGTATACACTCAAAGTCTTCCAGGTAAAGCAGGTTTTTCAGATCATCGACCGTCAACCAATTCTGCGGCAACATAGGAGCCGTCAGGCCGACTTTGCGAGCAAAAAAGAGAAAAGGCTGCCAAAACCGGCTGTAAATATTAATAATAATACGGGTTGAATCATTGCAATACTGGCGAATATTAACCAGAAGCTCCTGTACATCCCATACATCATTCAGTAAATCTGAGAGAATTACTACATCAAATGTTCTCTCAAGTTTAATCTCTTCTCCTGAATTGTGATAAAAATGAAGCCCGGGAAACTTTGCTCTCGCCTGCTCTATCATCTCTTCAGAGAAGTCCACCCCAACCCCTTCTTCCGGGGCGACAGACGCCAAAAGTTCGCCCCGGCCACACCCTATTTCCAGAACCCGTAAGCCGGGAGGGATCATATACCGGTATAACGACTCCAGGTAACGATGATAGTAGCAGTTAAATTCCGAATATGATTTATTGGCTGTCGCATTCCAATGCCGGATACGTTCGGAAAAATATCGATTGCGACTGGATCTATTATTCATTTATATTCCGTCCATCTTTCCCTTTCCAGGGCAAATCAACGATTCGTAAAGCTTCTATATTCGGTACCCAATTTCGCCAAAAAGAAGTGCTCAACCAGGCGCTGACGAGCGGCAGCACCCATCCTCTGCCGCAGCTAAACATCAAAAAGTTCTTTGATTGCATTGACATAATTTTCAGCATTGACCTTTTCCGCAACCGGATAACCGCAGACCGGGATCAGCAGAGCTGAATATCTTTATTGCTTTACCGGATTTTCGAGAGTAAGCGGAACTATCACCCTGCGCTTACCCCAATCCCGCACCCCTCTATCAGCTTTAAGAAGACCAACCTTACGATCAGGATGCCACACCCCGAAAGCCATTGCCGAAATTTCCGCATCAATTGACGGATCAAACATTATAACTCCATAGCGCCAGCAGCGCTCCGACGAAAGCGGCTTATAACCATCCAGAGAAATTTCCTGTTGCGTAAGAATTTTAGCATCTGAATTGATAAAATGAAAAAACATTCTTCTTTCCCAGCTTTTTTCATCATCTTTCAACGCTTTCCACCAAAACTCAATTTTAATTTTCTTATTGGAAGGAGTTAAAATCATATTGTGCAATCTGTATAAGTCACCGAAATCTATGTCTTGAGCTACGAGCTTTTTATTGGAAATATAAGAATTCACTTCGGAAGTACTCCACCAACGGTGAGGATTTGCCTCGACAAACTCGGGTCGCCAGGTTCGTAAAGAGATAAACTGTTCCGTCAACTGCTCAAACAACCCGAGGTCGGTTATCTTCAATACGCGTAGCGGACCCTCTGAAACAATTTTAATCCCGTCCTTTTCCGTTAACCGGCTCAACCAGGCATGAAAAACTCGATTTTCATCCGCAAAGGATTGAATCCGCTCAAGCTCCATTGCTGCTTGAATTTCATTATCTGCCAGAGGCTCAAAACAGATGTAATCGGACGACAACAGGTCATCTGTACGAACCATAAAACCCCTCAGCCAATCATGCGGTCCACGGAGATCGAAAGTAGAAGCCTTTGGATTAACAACCCCCTCATATTTACCGACATCGCCAAAAGCCAGCTCCTGAAAACCACTCATAAAAGAGTATACCCTTATATTGCGCTTTTCCCGCCTTACAGTCTCAAGAAATTCATATGCCTGCTTCACCACGGCATCATGCGCACTAATGGAAACACTGACTCCGGTAATTCTCTGCCAGTGGGAAGAGGGATTTTTCTGTCCCAATAGAAGCGCCATATTTCCGGTTGCTACGAAGGAAATCATAAGTACAGACAGATGAATCCATTTATTAGACCGTAACCATACCTGAACCGCCAAAGGGATCAGGCAGATAAGGCCCATAAGAAAAAATGGATTAAAATATCTTATCTGGCTGCCACCAGCTTGAACTACCAGCCAATAAAATACACCGCCTGACCAAAAAATTAATGCCGCAATCAAAAAAACCAACATTTCTGAAAATGTTCGATCCTTCAATTCTTGCGAATTATGCCTAAAATAGAAAAATAAAAAAATTACCCCGGCTATCCAAAAAAGTATGATTTCTCCCGTAACAACGTGTAATAACGGAAAAATCTCCCCGAATGATATAGCCAGTACCTTCGCCATAATCACTAAAGCTTGCCGGGCAAACAAAAAATGCTGAACTGACAAATATTGCGATTTCAGACAGAATGCAAAAGTTACAACATAGATCACAAACAACAGCGTTAATCCTTGGAACAAAAAACGCCTCTTCTCTCTTGACTCTTCCCGGTTTGACCTGACAGCTAGCCAATTCAACAAAGTAAATACTGCCCAGGCACTTCCTAACAAAGCCATAACCGCCCCGCCGGAGGGCTTGATTAAAAGTGTAAAAGAGGCTAAAAGCGCCCCCGCAAAAAGCACTCTCAGCGAACCGGTTGTCATACTCCGGATAAATGCCGCGGTCGCCATGGCTGCGACACCGGCAAGAAAGTTATCTACCATACCAAAACAACTGGAACTCCTACCCCCCGCAACCCAAACAAAATGATAAAACATTGGTAGAGTAGAGAACAGCAAGGCAATTGCAGCTATACCCCACCCGGCCTTTAAACTCTTAGATAACCCAACAGAAATGTAAACTGATAACACGGTACAGACGATCGGAAAAAATACGGAACGAAAATAAAACCCATGAAAATCACCAGGATATCCGAAGGGGGCGGACAATAAAATAGTTCCGGGCGGCCGCACCGACGGATCAATATTTAAAGGATTGACCCAATTCCCCCGCATTATGCCTTGCCAGAAATTTAGACCTTTCTTAAAATAACCCAAACCATCAAAGAAAGGGGGTTGAATACAGTTGCTGGCGCGAGACCAAACCATCAGGCCGACAAAGATAACCCAAAACAACACCAATATGTGTGGAATTAAGATTCGCAGGGATATGACTTGCGACTTATATTGCAAAAGTACCCTCCGCACCCATAAAAACAGTACAGCAAAAGAGAAAAAACATTTATAAACTCAACTTTCGGGAGCGTAAATCTTAGGTTTACCTTGACTGGCACTTGACTCCCAGACTATTTCACTTTCCCGATAACAGTTTTTAACAACCGACCGATTCTTTGTAATACAATATCAACTCTGCCAACCTTTAAAGAGCTCCGCTCTTTTGCCAACAACGTTTCACAATGCCGATATTTTTCAGTCAGTTGATCAAATTTGAACTGGAGATCGTAAAATTTCTGTTCCAGTTCGGCCTGCGTTGATCGGGCTTGCGACTCAGCCCGGGCGGCGACCATAGCATAACCGAAAGCCTCGGTCGAAACCTCCTCTCCGAAGAGATCGCGCTGCTCCCACCACTTCAAACCGACTTCAGCACACAAACGGGACCAGGGGGTAGCTTCAGGTGAAATTCCACCAAAATAGTAGGGCCGCCGTACCGCAATCGCGAACGGATGTCCTTTGATCGCCTCGTACTGGTCGTGAAAACGCTCCCAGGGATGTTCAGCATAGGCGGCATTGCTGGCAACTCCGCCATGAAACTGATGAAAACTGCCCTCTCCGAGCAAAACCACGTAATCAAGTTCCGGAGCCGTTACCGCCGTATGAAACAGATCGAGAAGCGCCAGCCCCCCGCCGGCTTCGGTAAACCGGGGATTAAAACCGCCGATCCGGAGAAAACTCGCCTTCCGCAACAAAAAACAGTTGCTCTCCATAAGAGGACCAAACCAGCCTGCGCAGTCATAAGATAGACTTTGGCTCAAATTAAACAGCTTATAACCGTTGCTACGCCAGTCAAGAGTTGCCAAAAGCTTGTCCTCTGCCGCCTGGTTGTAGCCTTTACTGACGGAACTGTTCTGAATTTCAGCCCCTAAGTGAAAGCCGATTACGGTTATGAAGGGATCTGTAAATGCCCGAAAAGCTCGTAAGGCATTGGCGATTATGCCAGGCGACAGCATATGAGCGCCATCAATCATAACCATGACCAGTTTTCCCCGACAACGAGCAACCGACTCATTAATAATTTCAACCGGAGAAGGACTCTCAGTCGCATGAAAAAGGTAATGAAAATTGCTCCCGAAACTTTCCACTTTTTGCTGGTCTAAAGGTTCCTTAGAGCCGTTATCAACAGCAATTACCTCATACTGATCCGGGGTTACATTTCTCTGGTAGGTAGTAGAAAGGGTATAAAGGGTGCGCTCGGCCTCACGAGTCATATTAAAAAAAATGACTATAACCGACAGCATAGGAGATTTATCCGCGGTTTTTTTCATCGGGAAACTGACTCAATCGCAAGATTATATTCGATACCATACATACCGTAAAGTGGCTTTTCCCGAATACAATTGACCACCAGAGCTTCATGAATCCAGTGCTGTTGTTCATGATCTTCCATCAAGCCATCAGCTATCGCCACGGTAAACGAATAAGTTCCCGCTTGCAAATCGGGCCAGACAAACCGATAACGAACCTCAATTAAATTATCTTTGACAAAAAGAGCCAGCTCCCGCTCATTGGTTATAGGATCATGAACACCGATAACCCTCAACCCGATACCGTCAGACACGGCGAACCCAACGATCGGGCGCTCCAGATTCTCTTTAAGCTGCAAACTAAAAACTAAAATAAGTTCATCACCACAAAAAACATTTTCCTTAAATTCATTATTAATACCGAGCAGCTGACTTGATAAAATCTCGGCCTTTCCCCGGCCAAAAGAATCAGCTCGTTTCTTTTCAGATGAAACCGCATCACCGGCCCCAGCCTCAACCGTTGCCGAAGATGCCGAAACCGCAGTAACCTCCGGTTTCGATTCGAGCGTGACCTGCCGGGCACTTACCTTGTCAGCCCCTTCGTAGGTCGCTTCAGTATATAAACGGGCCAGTTCTTTGGGATCACCCAACATAACCATCCGTCCTTTATTGAGCCAGATGGCACGATCACAAAGAGAAAGAATTGCATTCATATCGTGCGAAACAAAAAGAATTGTACATCTCTCTTTTAATTCTCTAATCCTGGCTATACATTTATGCCTGAACCTGGCATCGCCGACCGCCAAAGCTTCATCGATCACCAAGATTTCCGGGTCTACATGAATGGCTACGGAAAAAGCCAGACGCATCAACATACCGCTGGAATAACTTTTTACCGGCTGCTCTACATATTCACCTATATCGGCAAAGGCAACAATTTCATCGTAACGAAGTTTCATTTTTTCACGGCTGATACCTGATAAAATTCCACTGAAAAAAATATTTTGCCGACCAGTAAACTCCGGATTAAATCCGGCCCCCAACTCCAATAACGCTGATATTTTCCCCTGAACTTCAACACATCCGGAAGTCTCTTTTGTAACCCCGCAAATTATTTTCAAAAGGGTTGATTTTCCACTGCCATTGAAACCGATAATGCCGTAGGCTTTTCCTTTGGGCAGGGCAAAACTAATATCACTCAAAGCCTGAAAATTTTTATAGTATCGTTTTTTTAATGGATGCAGAGCTTCCTTTAATCGATCAAAAGAGGAATCGTACAACTGGTATGCCTTGGAAACCTGGTCCAATTTAATTGCATAATCATCAGAACTATTGCCCACTTTGCCTTCCTTTTTATACAACATCAGGGAAGTGAGGTTTTAAGCGGCGAAAAACCAACGCACCCAAAATTAAAAAAAAGGCTGTAACCAGCCAGAAATATATCCCCTCCCTTATATCCAACCAAAAAGGTTCGTGATAAATAAAAGCCTGCCGATATCCATTAATAACATAGCACATGGGATTGAGGCGCAAAATATTCTGGATATTCACCGGCATGATGTTAAGGTTCCAAATAATCGGAGTCGCCCAGAAAGTTATCTGTAAAAATAGTTGCACAATCTGCCCGACATCTCTGACAAAAACATTAATCGCACTTGTCAACCAGCTCAGACCTAACGCCAACATGGTTAAACAAAAATAATAATATACCACCTGAATTGACAGGAAAGTAAGAGGCAGGTGATGAAAAAGCAGAAGAGCAATCAGTAAAAACAGGAATATCAGGTGATTGATAAAAGATGAAACAATTTTTACGACCGGGAGAATTTGTGAAGGGAAACGAATTTTTTTTATCAGGTGGGGGTTGCCGACGAGCATTACCGTGGATTCGGCCACAATTTCACTAAAGGCAAACCAGGCGGCCATTCCAGCCGTCAACCAAATTGAAAAAGGTACATCGGCAACCGGTTGGGATTTTAAACCGAAACCGAAAACAAACCAGAAAATACAAATCAGAGACAAAGGGTGAATAACTGTCCACAATAAACCAATTCTGGAGCCAACATATTTCTGAGCAATATCGCGCTTGGCTAATTCCCAGATCACCTGTCGACTCTGAACAAGCAGTAAACCAAATTCAATAAAAGCCCGTAACAGACCCTTTATTTTTAAAATCATCTATTTGTCAGCAACTTTTGCAAGATTTTTCTGCAATGATTGCTCTATGGTTGTCCAATCATTGGAAATCAGGGTAAAATACGAACTTGGTTCTTTAATATCACCATAATCCAAAATAGAATATTTTTTTACTATAGATTCATAGGATTCGGCTAATAGCTGTGATTTCCGATTCAGGCCGGTTACCACACATAGACCTGCAGGATAGGCTGGGATCGTAAAGATAGATAGTTCCGGCCGCACATTTTTTAGGCAAGGAATTATTTTCCAGACATCTCCGCTCCAGAAAATCGTGCTGCGCTGTCGCTCCGATGTCCGCTCATCAAGCGGCAAACAGTCATGAATCAGACAGATTGAATCAGGCGCGGCGTACCTTTCCAGATTGATAAAATCCCGCAATACCTGTTCAAAAATATGTAATCCGTCAATAAAGGCAAGATCAAAACACCCACCTAAAAGAACTTCCAAATCGTTACCGGCAAAAAAATCATCACTGGGCTCTTCGTATAACTTGACATTTCCAGATAATTTATCGACCTGAGGAGCCGGATCAACTCCGACAATCCGCACTGAAGCATCAAATAGTTTCAGAACTGAACCTTTTTCCACCCCTATCTCAACATATCTTTCCGGTTTCCGCAAAGCTATAAGCTTTCTGATTATTTCAATATAGCCATCTCCAGGCAGACTGGCTTTAGCCAAGCCCATATAACTATGAACGTAATCGGCATCAAGTTCCACAGCCTGTTGAAAGAAAGTCAGCGCTGTTTGAAAATCTCCGGCATGCAGGCTATTATAGCCCGCCGCACAGATGAACTCGCAACGTTCTCTACAGGCCGACTTACTGCCCTGAAAACCCATATCAGTTTTATATTCCGGCATTACTTCCTTATTTTACCGATTTCAGATGCATTTCGAGCTTTTTTGCTTCAACTCACATTCCAGAGTAGCACAAACAGCATCAGAATCCTGTTCCGGACCGTAATTATATAAAAATTTACGGCAGGCCCTGTATTTGCAATTATTCCACAAAGTTTCCAGCTCAGAACTCAAAAGATTACCTAAAGAGAAACTGTCATTACAGGTTGTCACACAGGGAAAAACTTCACCATTCCAGTTAATCACCATTGCATCAAAAGGCTGCTCACACCAATAGTGCAGTTGCGGATGTAATCTTAAATCACTCAGTGCTATTGGAAAATCACGGTTTCGCCGCCATTTTTCATCCCCACCAACAATCCGGGACTCATCTCTTTCCAACCCCCACACTTCCCGCTCTCTATGCAGTGAAGATTTCCAATCCTCATTACCCCAGACATCCATCAGATGAAACTCTATAGGAACTCCGATTGAATCCGCCATTTCTTGAGCTTTTTCCTGCTCATGTTCGTTGAAAGCATTAAGCAAAAATTTCCACACCAACTCAGGAGTAGCGGAATTCAACCTCGCTTTTGTCTGTTGCAGCAGGCGCAGGTTGGCAAGAGCGATTTCCAGACTGCCTCCAATTCGGTAGCGACCGTAACTCTCTTGACTGGCCCCATCTATGGAGGCTGAAATAAATGTGAGCCCCGACCGGATTACCTTCTCCGCAGTCAGATCATCAAAGCGATAAGCGGTTAAATTGGAATGGGTTGCACACGCAATACCTTGAGATGATGCCAAAGAAGCCATTTCTAAAAAATTTTTATTAAGGAACGGCTCACCATAATTATATAAACTTATGTGTTTTGTATAAGGCGCAATTTTAGCGAGAATGACTTTAAAATCACCAAGGCTCATAAAACCCCGGGCAAAACCTTCTCGCCGTAATCCGGTTCCACAAAAAGGACAACGTAAATTGCAGATATTACCCGATTCGATAAAAAATTTTGTCGGTAAAGGGCAGTTATATTCCCTGTCAATCATTAGGCCACAGCCTTTATCAAAAGAGTAGTGAAATCCGGGGCTGTCACCGTATGGACGCAGTAACTCAGGCCGCTTTCCAGACAAAATTTACACTCATCTTTTATGGTTTTGCCTGAAAAATTCTCACTCTCCAGATTAAATAGATTACCACAAGAGTAATCGGGATGATTTTTAGGTAAAAAGCAACAGGTTAAAATTTCAGCGTGTTCATCCAAAACTAAAATGTCATTCTGCGGACATCTGTAACCTGGAGGCTTTGTCTCAATTTTCTTGGCCATATCCGCCAGGATAATACTCTCAGCCAACGCTCTCATATCATCCGCACTCAACCTGTTAAGAAGATAATTTTTTGCCTTTTCATAATCGGCAATAAAGGCAAAATAGGGGAAAAAATCGCCATTAACCGCTTTACAGAACTCTTTTGCCGAAACTATTTCATCAAGATTAAACTGATAAATATGATAAAATATTTTTACCTTGTTTTGATAACCGACCTTTTTCAGATTATCAACAAACCTGACGATATTGTTCTTTATTTTATCAAAATTAAAACCATGCACCCGGTTATAGGAATCCTGGGAAAAACCCGGCAGGGAAAAACTGATTTCCTGTAGATTTTCTATCGTCTTTTGCGTAAACTCTTTATAAACAGACGCATTGGAACTTAAAGAAAATTTAACCCCCTTCTCATTCACATATTCAATGATTTCGGCAAAATTCGGATGCAGAAACGGCTCACCCCAATTGTATAAAAAGAGAGCGCTCTGATTATCTATCAGTTTGGTCTCCAAGAGCTTATCAATTGATTTTTTAAAAAAATCTACACTTATAAAACCGCCGGATGGTAACCTGCCGGTTCCCGTAACACAAAAAGGACATTTTGCATTACAGACACCGCTTATTTCAAAATAAACCTGTTTAAAGGGGAATTTAATCATTATTTGTTTGTATTTTGTAACTATTCAGCCGAATCCGGGGTCGGGCGCGGTTTTTCTCCGCTAGGCGTTAAGATTTCTGTTTTTCCTTACGCTCGCTGCGCCCGCCTTGCAAAACTTACTACGCTCAAACAGTTGCAATGCTAATGGGCTCCCGCTCGCTGGGAAAACAACGAAATCGTTTCCGCAACCGCTTACGAAAAACCACCCCCGCCCCCTCCAGAAGGTGGGGGGGTAAAATTTGGCTGAATAGTTACTGTATTTTTTTCAGATAACCATTCGGATTATAGGTCAGTTGATAACGTTCACACTGACGGTCTATAATAAAACGCGGATCGGTTTTAATAAACTCTCTGATTGCGGGTAACGGCCCCGGACCACCCATAACATCACCGAGCAGCGTACCGGGAGCAAACAGATCAACAATCCCGTCCTCAACAATAAAGTAAGAATCTTTGCTGACAAGATCAGCATAGCTGTGTAAATCGGCCAAAACCATCGCTTCCGTATGATCGGCATCGTGAATAATCATAACTTTTCCAGCACTGCATTGCCGAAAAACCTGATTGATAATCCCGGCGTCCTGAGTTGAACCGGTTAATTTGTTAATACGAGGGTGAGTGGCCTTAAATTGCGAGTGATCGATATCAATCGACAACACCCGGCCGGAGCCTATATTTTCTAAAATCTGAGCCAGATAGAGAGTACTGCCTCCTTGAAATGAACCCATCTCAACAATCCAGTCAGGTTTTATTTTGACAATAAGTTCCTGATATATCCAAAGATCAAGAACATTTTTTAAGGTCGGTATCCCCATCCATGACACCTGCTCGAAAACCACCTGACGCTGGTGATAATCAAGCCAGCCGGATAAGCTTAGTTCATTCAAAGAACTGTATTCGCTGTCAGACACCAGTTTTTCAGCAGAAAAATTTTTACGCGTATCCATTTTATTCCAGTTTAATTCCCGAGATCCTGGTTAGGGGGTAATAATACGAGATGAAAATAACGCCGCAATCGCTCGCGCAAACGCCGCCGGAAAGGTTTTGCCCGTTGGCGGGCGACCACGACCGAATCCTGCCAGATACCACTGTCATCCTGCCAACCGGTCAACTGATGATTCGTATAGACATCCAGTATTTCAAGGCCGGCGTAAGCCATTAAAGCCCGCATACCGTCACGGTAAAAACGCCAGCAATCAACTGGATAACGATGCTCGGGACCACTCGATGGGGCAATAATACAGCACAATCCTCCGGGTTTTAACACCCGGCTTATTTCCAGGACTGTCAACCAAAAAAATTCAATATGTTCAAAAGCTTGTCCGGAGATAATCACATCAACAGAATCACTGGACAGGGTTTGCCAATTATAAGGATTTTCTAAAACTATATCAACGTTCGGCCCGGCACTGACATCCAGGCCTAAATAACTCCAGGAGGAATGTGCAAAAAGTGGACGGTAAGATCCATTAACATCATAACTGCCAAGATCGGCAATCAGTAAGTCCTGATCCTTATATTGCTCCAGAAACTGATCCCGAAAACGGGTCATATTGGTTAAAGAGCTTTCGTGCATCGCAACTCACAGCGGCGTCAAGACGTTAACATTTCGAAAAAGATGACCGATCATTATAATAAGGCGATCGTACATTACAAAAAAACAGCTACTCGGAAGTTAAAGACAATCTATCAACCTGTAACCGGTTTGCGCAAAATATTACCGACCTCAAGTCGTCCCCGACAACAAGCCACGGCAACCGTACCGGGATGAGCCGTTTCTATGAGCTCACCATTCTCGTTCTCCAATGAAACTATTACGCTCATAAAATCCTGCATTGCCGGGGTTATAACTTCGACCTCAGCCCCTGTGGCAAGCCGGTCTTTAATGCTGAGCCGCACCCGACAGACACCAGTTTCACTAAAATCATCGAAAACTTCCTGAACCAGAGCACAAAAATGATAGCTACGAATATAAGCTGAGCTTTCCAG
>WFRP01000086.1 GCA_015486505.1 Pseudomonadota bacterium
CCGGGGTTATAACTTCGACCTCAGCCCCTGTGGCAAGCCGGTCTTTAATGCTGAGCCGCACCCGACAGACACCAGTTTCACTAAAATCATCGAAAACTTCCTGAACCAGAGCACAAAAATGATAGCTACGAATATAAGCTGAGCTTTCCAGATATTGCAGGTTTTTCAGTGACGGCGAATTTACGCCCGCCGCAGCATCAATAAAACCCTCATTATAGCGTCGATGACTGACCCGGGTCAATTCATTTTTCCAAAGTTCTATCTGCGCCGATGAAAATGCGGTTTCTCCGGAATCAAGATAGTCCAGCGCCTGCCGATAAACCCGAGTCACCACGGCGACATAATAGGCGCTTTTCATACGTCCTTCAATCTTGAAAGAGTGCAGGCCGATAGCTTTTAATTCGGGCAGGCGGGCGATTAAACAGAGATCTTTAGCATTAAAAATATAACTGCCGCGCTCGTCCTCTTCGAGAGCCATGAATTCACCGGGCCGGGTCTCTTCCTGCAGCGCGTACTTCCAGCGACAGGGCTGAGCGCAATCACCGCGATTGGCGGGCCGGCCGGTCAAGGCGGCGCTTAACAGACAACGGCCGGAGTAAGCCATACACATAGCCCCGTGAACAAACACCTCGCACTCCAGGCCGGGAACCTGCTGTACCACTTGCTGCATATCAGCAAGTGACAATTCACGGGCCAGATTAATCCGGGTTACGCCATGTTCATGCCAGAATTTGGCCGTATGCCAGTTTAAGGTATTGGCCTGGGTACTGAGATGGAGAGCGACAGCAGGCAGGATTTTTTGACAGAGTCTGACTACTCCGGGATCACCGACGATCAGGGCATCCGGCGGCAAACCCTTGAGTTCTTCAAGAAAATCGGCAAGTTCCGTAAAGTCATTATTGTAGGGGAGCAGGTTAAGAGTAAGATAGGCCTTGACATTACGTTCACGGCAATAGGATATTGCCGCAAACGTCTCCGCCAATGAGAAATTACCGGCGCGCTGCCGCAGGCTGAAACGCTGGCCGCCGAAATAAACCGCGTCGGCACCATAAGCTACGGCGATCTCAAGTTTTTCCCAGTTACCGGCCGGTACCAGCAACTCAGGTAACGTCATTACCGGCGCTACCATCCTCATACTGCCTGATATTCTCAGCAATATGCAAAATATTCTGCTCCACAATCTCGCGCACTCGCCGGCAATCACGTGATTCAAAAGCGGCAATCAAATTACCATGCGTCTCGGAGCAGGTAATAAATATTTCGGGATGATCATTAAAGATTTTTTCCAGGCGCCGGATATGAAAACCGAGCTGCTGAATTACCAGAGCCAGTTTGCGATTAGCGGTCCGGCTGAGAAAGGTTTGGTGAAATTCATCATGAATCCGCAGGTAATGAGTAAAATCACTGGATTTAACCGCGGCCATCTCTTCTTCATTCAGACGTTTCAATTTATTTAAATCACGTTCACTCAGAGAATCGACCACATTGGCGGCGGCGAAAGCTTCAAGACAGGCTTTAATCTGAAAATATTCATAGAGATCTGCCAGTGAAAATTCACTGACAATCGTTCCCCGCCGCGGTATAATTGAAACAAAACCTTCGCTCTCCAGCATCCGGATGGCTTCACGAATCGGGGTGCGGCTGATATGTAATTCTTCAGCCAACTTGGCTTCAGAAATTTTCTCTCCCGGTTTAAGTTTGCCGACAATAATGGCTTCGCGCACGAAATTGGCAATCTTGTCGGGCAGGGGCTGATGTTCGGCGATACTGCTTTCCAATGTATTAATTCTCATCTCTCACCTCAAAATGATGATGGTGTAAGTTTGCATTATCACTCTATGGTATTTTTACTGGCGGAACTGAATTCTTTCAACAAAACCTCTAAGCCTAAGCGGGCATTCATTTTCATACAGGCTTCAGCGCGCTCGCCGTCACCACTCCTGATTGCCGCGACAATGTCGGCATGTTCGCGTAATATCTCTTCAACATGCACTAAAGACGCAACGTAGAAGCGAAAACGCAGAAACTGGCGCACCAGACCGCTGACAACCTGTTTAATCTTACGGTTATCACAGACTTCCAATATAAGTTCATGAAAAGCGTTGTGGGCCCGGGTCATACCGGAAACATCCTGACGCTCGGCACAGAGCCTGATCTCTTTATTAAACTGTTCCAGACGCAGGATGTCATTTTCGGTCATCCGGTCAACCGCCTGCCGCGCGGCATAACCCTCCAAAACTCCTTTTATTTCATAAAAATCCCGGATGTCTTTTTCTTCTATCGCGGAAACCACCGCTCCTTTACGCGGCATGATCGTCAAAAAACCCTCGGACTCCAACTGCCGGAAAGCCTCGCGAATCGGGGTCCGGCTGATACCGAAACGTTCAGCCACCTCAAGTTCGGTAATCCGCTCTCCCGGTCTTATTTTCTGCCCTATAATCGCCTCTCTTAAAACCTCGACAATTTTTTCGCGCAGGGTTTTATGCTCAGAAATGACTGAGGATATATTTTTCATATGAAACCAAAAAACTTATGGATAAATTCTTAATTTTATGGGATAATTCGGAAGAGGGTATTTGCGCTTACGATTTAGACAATTCCCGACTTAACAAAACCCTGCGGATGATATACAGTATACAATAAAAAGTCAAGGAATTTATGCCATATCGAGTCATTCAATTATTCGGCAAAGATCTGCAGCCGGCCCCTGATGCCGATGTGGTTGTTGATTACTACCACTCTGATCTGGCCACCCCGGTAACCTGCGGCCAACCCCTTGCCCGCCTGGAATTAACCGCCCCGGCAACCGACACCGCCGCCGACCGGCAAGATGACCGCCGGAATCTTATTATCAATGAGCCGACGGAAATAGTTTCAGCCACGGTTGAACTTGCCGATAAAAAAGGTGAGCTTTTAATAATCAGCCGCAAAGATGGTTTTCCGGCGCTGGTTGAACAAAAAATTGTGGTTTATGACCGGCTCGTCATCAACAGTGATATAAATTTTCATACCGGCAATATCGACTGCCCCGGCGATGTCCTGATAAACGGCTCGATTATGGCCGGATTCAAGGTTAAAGCCGCTAACCTGACTGTAAACGGCAGTATCGAAAATGCCGAGGTTGTCAGCCGGGGTGACCTTATCTGCAGCGGCGGGATTGTCGCCTGTAACGATTTTCCTTTAAGCTGCAGCGGTAATCTCTGGGCCAAATATATTGAAAATTCAAGCCTTGAAATTAAAAATAATCTCTTTATTTCCGGCTCATCTCTACATAGTTCAATTAAAGTCGGCGGCAGTATCATTCTCTGCCACGATTCAGCCATCCTCGTCGGCGGTAAATGTGAAGCCGGACACTCTCTTTACAGTGGCGTCATCGGCGCCAAATGGGCCACGCCGACGGAAATTATTCTCGGCTGCGAACCTTTTCTTGCCCAAAAACTTAAAAATCATTGCCAAAAACTCAAAAAAATTGCTACAGAGCTGGAAGAACTTAAAGACAGAATTGCGCAAATCAACACTTATCTGCAACATGAGGAAGGTGAAACCACCAGTAAAGAGGCGCATGAACTGCAAAAAGAGCGCGAATTATTAGAGAGCAAGCTGAGTTTTACTGCGCAAAAACACGCAAGTGCCCGGCAAGAATGTAAACAACTGGAACAAAAAATTGCGGAATTCAAAAAAAATAACCGCGATGCCGGTCTTCATGTTGCGAATCAACTTTTCAGCGGGGTCAGCTTGACCATCAAGGATGCAAGCACCCGCATTGAAGAGGAAAGCACCGGGGTTACGGTTTTTGACGAAAACCGGATCAACCGGGAAATTGCTGATCGAGACCAAAAACAGCGTTAAAGCGCTGATGCGGGAATAAATCACACAACCCAATCGGGCCTTTTCGGCCCGCAAATAAGCGCTCTTTAAGGATTTAGTTAACAACCATGGATATTGCGACCATACTCGGAATTGTTTCCGGCTTCGGCCTCGTTTTCGGAGCTATTATAATGGGTAGTGGCCTCGGGGCTTTTATTGATCCGCCTTCCCTGTTAATCGTCGGCGGCGGCTCTGTTGCCGCCATGCTAATTGCCTACCCTTTAAGCACAGTTATCGGTTCAATCAAAATCGCTTTAAAAGCGTTTTTCAGCCCCAAACAATCTCCGGACGAGGTTATTGAAAAGATTGTTGATCTGGCCATTAAAGCCCGGAAAGAGAGTATTATTGCTCTGGAAAAGGAGGAGATTGACGATCCCTTCCTCGCCAAAGGTGTACGTCTGGTTGTCGACGGCACCGCCCCCAATCTGGTAAGCTCAATCCTGAGGACGGAAATCGGTTTTATGAAACAGCGCCACCTTTCCGGCCAGGCGGTTTTTAAATTCCTCGGGGCCATGGGTCCGGCCTACGGTATGATCGGCACCCTGATTGGTCTGGTGCAGATGCTCCAGAGCCTTGATGACCCCAGTTCGATCGGCCCGGCCATGGCGGTTGCCCTGCTTACGACCTTTTACGGAGCCATTCTTGCCAACATTATCGCCATTCCGATTGCCGAAAAACTCGGCGGCAAATCCGGCGATGAAGTTTTAATGATGGAGGTGACGATTCAGGGAGTACTCGCCATCCTCGAAGGCGATAACCCGATAATTGTGCGCAGTAAACTTGAGGCTTTTCTTTCACCAGGTCAGCGCAAACCCGCTGATGATGAATAAGGATGAATAAAAATGGCTGAAGAAGAACAACAGGAATGTGATTGTCCCCCTTGTGAAGAGGGCGCCCCGGCCTGGATGGCAACCTTTGCCGACCTGTCCACCCTGCTGATGACTTTTTTTGTCCTCCTCCTCTCATTTGCCAATATGGATGTTGTCAAATTCAGGGAGATGGCCGGTTCAGTAAAAGATGCCTTCGGAACCCAGGTTGAAAATCCGGGCTCGTTTGAGGAAAGATCCGATACCGCGGTCACGATACAGCTTTCAGAAGAGGAAAACCGCACCATTGACATGATGCAGATGGGAGAGCAAATTCGCAAAACCGTGGAAGAACAGGATCTCGAAAACAAAACCGATATAAAAGTCGATGACAGCGGGGTTATTTTAACCGTTGACGGTACTTTTATGTTTGACGGCGGATCAGCTGAGTTAAAGCCTGAATTTGAAAAGTTTCTGGCTGAAATTGCCAAGATAATTGAAGAAAATGATTATCCCCTGGCGATCGAGGGGCACACCGATAATATCCCGATCAAATCACCGATCTACCCCTCCAACTGGGAGCTCTCATCCGCCCGGGCAACCGCGGTACTCCGCTATCTGATTGATAAGTATAAAGTTCCCGCTAAACGTTTAATGGCGGTCGGTTACTCTGACACCAGGCCGCTGGTGCCCAACGATTCACCGGAAAACCGGGCCAAAAATCGCCGGGTAGAATTTCATTTCAAAAAAAATCCGGAAAAATAGCATTCCGCTATCGCTACCACATATACACAAGTAACTTGTGTTTTTCCCCTGCGACCCTGCGACCCTGCGCCTCTGCGCGAAAACTGCTTTTACCTCGCGGAAAGGCGCAGAGAAACAAATAGCAAGAAAATCTGTGTTAATCTGTGGTTTTATAACCTCAGGTTGAACCACACCAATGGACACAGATAAAGTTCTTATAATTTCAAATATTTACAAAGCGTTGCCGAGAAGGGCCTTCATAAAATTCAGTACCTTACAGGTTATTTTCTGCACGAAAAAACAAGGTTTAATAGTCAGAAAATGTTCTGGTAAGAGTACTTATTTGCGCCCAACGGATTGGCCCGGGTACGGGCCGAAAATGACCTGTTTTGGTTGTGGGTTTATTCCCGCATCAGATATAACTCCGACTGCCGGTAATTTTCTCCTCTTGAAAAGCCGACAAGCCCTTCAGCAGACGCTGATTTTCCGCCCGGTTTTTTACGGCAAAGCGGACAAAATTATCACTGAGTCCGGCATAATCACCGCAGAGACGAATCAGGATATTATCCCGGGAAAAAAGATAGTCCCGCAATTTTTTGCCATTTATTTTACTGTCCATCCGGGTTAAAATATAGTTGGCCGCTGCCGGATAGGATTTAAGAAACTCCAGTTTATTCAATCCATTACCGAGATACGCCCGCTCCTCAGCAATAAAGGCCCGGGTCTTTTCAATAAATTCATTATCATTTGCCAAAGCCGTTACCGCGGCATTCAAGGCTAAAGTATTGACACTCCAGGGTTCAAGACAACTGAGCAGACGCCAATTCAGAGAACGGCCGCTTAAGAGATAACCGCAGCGAATTCCGGCCAGAGCGTAAATCTTTGTCAATGAACGTAAGACTATAAGATTATCAAATTCCTCCACCCGGCTGCCGCAGGATGCCGCAAAACCGACGAAATCGATAAAAGCCTCATCCAGAACCAGGATTATCCCTGCCTTTTTAAAGTCCGATATAATCTTCTCCAAATCCATAATCGACCATAAATGTCCGGTCGGATTGTTGGGGTTACAGATAAAAACCAGATCGGGCCGGGCTTTAACCGTAGAAGCAATGATCTTTTCTAAAGTTATTTTTTTTCCCGGGTTTAAACAATCAAAATTTACAACTTCACTATGCGCCTGTTTTAAAGCACGCTCATATTCAGTAAAAGTCGGTGACCAGATGATTGATTTTTTCGGCTGCAGCGCCCGGGTTAAAAGATATATAAGCGCACTTGAGCCATTGCCGACTATTACATTTTCCGCAGCTAAATTGTGGCGTTCGGCCACAGAAAAACGTAAACTTTCCCCGTCTATTTCCGGGTAATTGGCTAAATTTGATAAAGCCTCTTGCAGAGCTGAATCAACCCCGGGAGGTAGTCCCAGGGGGTTGATATTAGCCGAAAAATCTATTATTTCATCAATCCTGATGCCGTATTTCCGGGCCTGGCGAAAAACTTCCCCACCATGCACCGCCAGAGCCTGATTTTTCCTTTCACTCACTGACAATATCCTTGAGAATAGATCAGCAACCGATTACCGCCACTGAAATTAGAATAATTGAACCTGAATAGAGGATATTTACAGCTTCGAAAATATACTCTCCCGCAACCTGATTTAAGGGATCACCGATAAATGGTTTTTTTACAAGCCTACCATGATAAAAATTATCCCCGCCTAAACGCAGGCCCAGAACTCCGGCCATCGCCGCTTCCGGATAGCCGCTGTTCGGGCTGCTGTGCGCCTTACTATCCCTTTTCAAGATCCGCCAACCCTCGCGCCAATTCCGGCCCTTAATCATAGCGGCGGCAATTATCAGCAACCCACTTAAACGAGCCGGAATAAAATTGGCTAAATCGTCAAGATAAGCCGCCGCCCGGCCAAAATAGAGGTAGTGGCGATTTTTATAGCCCAGCATTGAATCCAGGGTATTTACTGCTTTATAGGCCCAGGCCAAAGGTAAGCCGCCAAGCCAGAAATAAAAAAGCGGGGCAACCACCCCGTCACTGAAATTTTCCGCGACCGTTTCGATTACCGCCCGATAGATTTCATCTTCATCAAGTTGAGCGGTTTCCCGGCCGACGATTCGCCCTAAAGCTGTCCGGCCGGCAATTAAACCTTCACTTTGCAAGGTTAATAAAACATTCCGAGCCTCGTCTGCCAGGCCGCCGCAGGCCACCACAGCATAAACCAGATAGAAAAAAAGCAGGTAATAGAGATAAATTCCCAGAAACAAACCTGTAAAAAGTAATATTTTGACAAAACAGTAAGTTACAGCAACTACCGCAATCGTTAAAAATAACCCGGCAAAAAACTCTTTTCGGGGATTTTCTCTGTCCGGATATAAAAAATCTTCACCTCTTTTTATGAGATAACCAATGGCAATTACCGGATGATAATCTCCGGTAAGACGGTCACCCAACCTTAAATCAGCAATTACCGCCAGTAAAAATATTAAATTAATGACAAAATTATCCATTCAATGACCCGATTGCAAAACAGAAATCTTAACGCCCGGTGGAGAAAAGCGCCTCCGACCCCGGATTCAGTTAAAAAAACAGATTCAGTTAAAAAACGGCTTTCTACAGGAAAACTTTACAGTTGTCAAAACCAGTCATTCCTGTTATTATGCGAAGTTCCCGGACGGATCCTGATTTATTATTTTAACATATTGATATTACAAGTATTTTTTAATTTTAATTTATTCAAGTTCGCCGGTTAAGAGTAATAATTTAAAGTTGGGAATTTAAATTATGGATGATAAGAAGTTCTGGTCACAAATTCTTGAACATATTCGGGATGAAGTCGGAAATCGCGATTTTAATTCGTTTTTCAAGAATATAGAACTTATAAAAATAACCGATGATTCCATATTTATCGAGTTTCCCAACCGTTTTGTTAAAGACTGGATCAATGATAACCACCCTAAGATATTCTCTAAAGTTACAGCGGCCATAAGCGGTACACAGTATCTTGTCAAAACCTCGATCAGCAAAAAACAAAAACCCACATTGAAACCGACGGCCGCCAAACCGAAAATGCTGCAAACCTCAACTTCACCTTATGAAAATCTGAAACCTGAATTTACATTTGATAACTTTATCGTCGGCCCCCCCAACCAGTTCTGTCACGCCGCCTCGCAGGCCGTAGCCAAGAAACCCGGAATCAGCTATAATCCGCTCTTCATCTACAGCGTTCCCGGACTTGGCAAAACCCATCTTTTGAACGCAATCGGAAACCAGGCCAAACAACTGAACCCTGAACTCAAGATCTGCTATGTCACTTCCGAAGACTTTACCAACGAAATGGTCGATGCCATCAGTGACAGCAAGATGTCTGAATTTCGCAATAAATATCGGCAAATAGATATTTTGTTAATTGACGATATTCACTTTATTGCCGGCAAGGAGAGAACTGAAGAGGAATTTTTCCACACCTTTAATACTCTGGAAAAAAATGAAAAACAAATAGTTATGACCAGTGATCGTTTTCCCAACGACATTGCCAAACTTGAAGACCGCTTACGTTCACGCTTTCAAATGGGGCTTATTGCCGATATTCAACCGCCCGACAAAGAAACCCTGGTTGCTATTCTGATAAATAAAGCTAAACAGGAAAACATTCCCTTAAAAAAAGATGTCGCTTTCTTTCTCGCGGAACATCTGGCAAATCTGGATATCCGGCGGATTATCGGTATCTTGAAACGGGTGGCAATGTATGCGTCAATGAAAGATCGTGAATCGATTGATGTCGTTTTTGCTAAAAAAACTCTGGAAGATTTCAATATTTTGTCCTGGGATGAAGTCAGCATAACCGTGGAAGAGGTTATAAAAACGGTGGCCGATCACTTCAAAATAAGCACCAAAGATATGTTATCACGCAAAAAGACCAGAAAAATTGTTTTTCCACGCCAGATTGCCATGTTTCTGTCGCGGAAAATTACTGAGGAATCATTTCCTGAGATTGGTGAAAAATTCGGCGGAAAAGATCACGCAACCGTTATGTATGCTGTCAGTAAAATTGAAAAAGAAATAGATCTTGATAAAAAAACCGCGGCCACAGTTGAAACCTTAAAAGAAAGGATAACTTCTCCTTAAGCTTACCCCGGGCTGATTTTTTGTTGATAAGTTGTAAGTTCCATAAAATAGATTGTGAAAAAATTGTTAATAAGAGGCTTTATCCGGGTTTAATTTTACAAAGCTAATTTATCAACAGATTTACTTTTTACCCAGGATAATTTTTAACAACTTAATCACCCGGAAAAATATAATCCGCAAAACAACTTAGTCAACTTCTGCACAATTTAACAGGCTTTATTATTACTATTAAGAAATTGATTTAAAAAAATAATATAACAATATAGTTTAGTACCTTACAGGTTATTTTCGGTTTGAAAAAACAAGAAAATGTTCTGATAAGAGTACTTATTTGCGACCAGCGGAAGTGCCCCTGGGTGCGGGCCGCAAGGCTCCGTTTGGGTTGCGGGTTTGTTCCCGCATCAGAAATATTTTAAGGAATAGTTATGAAAATAATTACAAATCGTCATCAACTGAGTAATTGCCTGGCTAAGATTCAATCTATTCTGGAAAAATCGTCATCACTTAATAATTCGGAAAATATTCTTATCAAAGCTCAGGATAATCAATTACAGATAGTTGCTTTTGACAAGATATGCAGCGCCAAGGGAACAATAAGCGCGGAAATAGTTAATGAAGGTACCATCTCTCTTAACGGCAAAAGAATTTATGATATTGTCAGAAGTTTAAATGATGAAAAAATTTTTATTTTACAGGACAATAATACCAGTCTTACCACCATCAACGATTCGAAAAGCTCATTTAATATTTTAAGTGCGGATATAGATGAATTTCCGGAAATAAGTTTTGATCTGCCGGATAAATATTTAACCATTGCGAGCGATCAGTTAATCCAGCTTATAGATCTGACGGTTTTTTCGATCGCGAAAATATCGGATCCGCGCTATAATCTCCAGGGAGTTTTTCTGGAGATTGAACCGGTTAATGGTCTTCCGGATGAAAATTCATTTACGTCGGAAAAAGAGATTGCTCCAGGCTCTCATCTTTTTTCTTTAATCGCCACCAACGGACACCGGGTTTCAATTGCCCGGACCGATCAGATAAGCGGGGCCATCAAAATCGGATCAAATAAAATATTTTCCCGGAAAAGCCTGCAGGAAGTCAAGAGTGTTTTTACGGTAAATGAGAGTCTTAATTTAGGTTTTGAAAAGAATGAAGTGGTTATCTGGAGTCCTGGTTTTATAATCTCACTTAGGATGCTGCAGGGCGATTTTCCGGATTATCGCAAGATGATTCCGGATAATTTTATTCATCACCTGGAGATTGAAAAGGCGCCTCTGTTAAATACCCTAAGGCAGATGAACCTTCTGGCTGAGGATAATTATCTGGGTGTTATTCTCGATTTCACCGGTTCCGGGCTGGAAGTGTCAATTGATAATCCGGAAAAAGGGCATGGAATTACTGAATTATTGGTTGATTATCAGGGCGAACCTTTTCAGATAGTTTTTAATATTAACTATCTGCTTGATTTTCTCCAGGCTTTGCCTGATGAAAAAATAATCCTGGAAATCAATAATAAAAATCAGCCCTGTCTCTTTAAGGGTCGCGAAAATGAAAACTATATGTGCGGAATAATGCCGATCAGTTAAAGGGTATAAATTATGGCAAATGATGATTATGGTGTAGATCAAATCAAGGTTTTAGAGGGTCTGGAAGCGGTGCGCAAGCGTCCTTCCATGTATATCGGCAGTACCGATTTAGCCGGCCTTCATCATCTGGTTTATGAGTTGGTTGATAACAGTATTGATGAGGCTCTGGCCGGATATTGTGACCAGGTTAAAGTTGTTATCGGGCTTGATAACTCGATAACGGTTGAGGATAACGGCCGGGGCATTCCGGTGGATATTCACGAGGACAGCGGACTTTCCGGGGTCGAACTGGTTTTAACCAAACTGCACGCCGGCGGCAAGTTTGAAAATTCAGCTTACAAGGTTTCCGGTGGTCTGCACGGGGTCGGCCTTTCGGTGGTAAATGCTTTAACGAGTTCGCTTGAGGTTACCATCAAGCGTCAGGGGAAGATCTATAAACAGAGTTTCGCGCGGGGTGAAAGAGTAAGTGATTTGACAATAATCGGCAATACCGAAAAAACCGGAACCCGGGTGCGCTGCCGGCCGGATCCGGAGATCTTTGAAAATACAGTTTTAAGTTTTGATACAATCAGCAGCCGTTTGCGGGAATTAGCTTTTTTAAACTCCGGAATCAGGATTGTGGTCGAGGATGAACGGGAAGAAGGCCGCGTCAAAGAGTTTTTTTATGAGGGTGGAATCGTCTCCTTTGTCGAATACCTGAATGCGAATAAATCCCCGATAAATCAGCAACCTATTTATATCAAGGGTGAACGCAGCGGCATCAGTATTGAAATTTCGATTCAGTACAACAGTGCTTATAAAGAGCAGGTATTTACTTTTGCCAATAACATAAACACCCATGAAGGCGGCAGTCATCTGATTGGCTTTAAAACGGCTTTGACCCGGACTGTAAACAGCTATATCAGCCAGAATAACCTGCTCAAAAATAACAAACTCAGTCTTACCGGAGAAGATATCCGCGAAGGCATGGTGGCGGTTGTCAGTGTAAAAATTCCCGATCCCCAGTTTGAAGGACAGACTAAAACCAAACTTGGCAACAGTGAAGTCAAAGGTATGGTCGAGTCTCTGGTCAATGAAAAACTCTCCCAGTTTTTGGAAGAAAATCCAAATATTTCCCTGGCCATCATCGAAAAGATTGTCGATGCGGCCAAAGCCCGGGAAGCGGCCCGGAAAGCCCGGGAACTGACCCGACGCAAAGGTTATCTTGAAGGTTCTATGCTGCCCGGAAAACTGGCGGACTGCCAGGAAAAAGATCCGGCTAAATCGGAAATATTCATAGTTGAGGGTGATTCGGCCGGCGGTTCCGCGAAACAGGGACGCGATCGCAAAAATCAGGCGATTTTACCGCTGAAAGGTAAGATTTTAAATATTGAGAAAGCCCGATTTGACAAGATGCTCGGTAGTGAGGAGATTAAAATTCTGATAACCGCCTTAGGCACCGGCATCGGCCAGGAAGAGTTTAAACTGGAAAAACTGCGTTACAGTAAAGTTATCATCATGACTGATGCCGATATTGACGGCTCCCATATCAGAACCCTGCTCTTGACCTTTTTCTATCGCCAGATGGAAGAATTGGTTAAAAGAGGCCATCTCTATATCGCGCAGCCGCCGCTGTATCGGGTGACCCGGGGGAAGATGCATGAATATTTAAGTACCGACCGGGAATTGAGTGAATTTATTATTAACCACAGCAGTAAAGATATGGAAATTACGGCTACGGAAAAAAACATCTCACTAAAGGATGAGGCTCTGATTGAAACCCTGCTGCGCCTGATTTCTTATAAAGACCATATTGACCGTTTGCAGGCCAAAGGCTACCCGCCGATTCTGTTGAAAACCCTGATAAAAGTTGATTTTAAGGATAGTAACGATCTTGTCAGCGATGAAAAATGGGAAATTCTGCAACGGAAACTGCCGGATTGCGGCCTGGAATTTATTGAATTTCAGAATGATAATGACGGTAACTTAAAGCGGATGATTGTCGCGGATTCCAATCAGATACCGTTGGCCATAGATTTTAAGCTTATTCGCAACGGGGACTATCAGGCCCTGCTTAAATTGAATAAGTCTTTGCAGGATTTAGAAAACCCGCCTTTTTCCTTTGTTTATAAAGATGAAAAGGAAGAGGTAGACAGCAAAGAGAAACTGCTTTCAAGAGTACTTGAAAAAGGCAAGGAAGGCATCAATATCCAGCGTTATAAAGGTCTGGGTGAAATGAATCCGGAACAGCTCTGGGAAACGACAATGGATCCCGAAAAACGCAAACTCCTCCAGGTTGTAGTCGAAGATGATGTTGAAGCCGACGATATATTTACAGTCTTGATGGGGGATAATATTGTTGTTCGGCGGCAGTTTATTGAAGAAAATGCGCTTAAAGTGGCCAACCTAGACGTTTAAATGGGTTTAAATTGCATCATCTATTGACAAACGAGTGATTTGGTGATAGAAGGCCGCGCGCGAAAGCAATACATTGGGAGATCGTCCAACGGCAAGACTACGGACTCTGACTCCGTCAATCCAGGTTCGAATCCTGGTCTCCCAGCCAGAAATTATCCGGTTTAAGGTCCCATCGTCTAGTGGCCTAGGATATCGCCCTCTCACGGCGGAGACACGGGTTCGACTCCCGTTGGGACTACCATTCAGCCTGTATATAGTGAATAATTTATCTTAATTTAACTTACGGTTTAACATAAATAAAGAGACGGCAAGAATATTATGAAAAGAACATTTCAGCCCAGTAATTTGAAAATGAAGAGAAAGCATGGCTTTCGCGCCCGCAGCAGCAGTGCCGCCGGCCGTTTGATTCTGAAGAGACGCAGACAGAGAGGCAGAAAGCGTTTGTCGGCATAAAAAGCGCTGGAGGGACTGCCGATGGCTCCGCACAATTTCCCTAAAGCTGAGAGAATAAGAGAGCGTCATGAATTTACCGAGATTTTTGCCAGGGCCCGGAAGACCTACTCATCTCATCTTATACTTTTTCGCCGGAGCAACAGCAGACAGAGCGCGAGAATAGGTATCACAGTCAGTCGCAAGGTAGGTATTGCAGTTGTCAGGAATCGGATAAAGCGCTTAATCAGAGAATACTACAGACATCATAAAGCTGATTTTATTTCCGGGTTTGATTATTCACTAGTCGTAAAAAAAAGCTTTAGCGGGTTGTCAAGAAGTGCCGCGGAAGTTGAGCTTAAGGCGGTTTTGGCTAAAAGTTTACGTTATTCCGGGGCTACTCAATAGTCGATGTTAAAAAGAATCTGCATCAGCATTATTAAGGTTTACCAGTATTTTTTAGCTCCCTACTTTGGTGGTTCCTGTCGTTTTACCCCTTCTTGTTCTCAGTACACAGTAGATGCCCTGGAAAAGTACGGCCTGGTAAAAGGGCTGTGCAAGGGCGGATGGCGGATAATGCGCTGTAATCCTTTCTTTACTGGTGGTTATGATCCGGCTTGATTTTCCTGATCTTCCGGAGACAACCCTCTTCCCTCTCTATTACATTATTACATTCAAACGCGCCTGACAAAATTTAGTGCCTTACAGGTTATTTTCTTGTTTTTTTCAACAGCTTTTTTCAACTGTAAAAACAAGAAATGTTCTGCTAAGAGTACTTATTTGCGACCTTCGGATTGCCCCCGGGTACGGGCCAGTAAACTTTCTTTTGGGTTGCGGGATCTGTTCCCGCATTAGTACCTTACAGGTTATTTTCTGCACCAAAAAACAAGATTTAATAATCAGAAAATGTTCTGATAAGAGTACTTATTTGCGGACCGCGAGGTACCGTTTGGGTTGCGGGGATTGTTCCCGCATTAGTACCTTACAGGTTATTTTCTGCACCAAAAAACATTGAAGGATTTTTTCTGATGGAAAAACGCACAATTTTAGCAATTGCCCTGTCGCTGGCCGTTCTTCTCGGTTTTCAATATTTTTTTCCGGCGGCCCCCCGGCAGCCGATTGCGGAAAAGCAGCAGGCGGTAGCCGCCAAAGCAACGGAAAAACCGGCAGCCGCCGATAAGGGCGAAAATAATGACGCGCTATCGGCAAATTCAAATTCCGCCACAACGGCCCCGACCCCGGTGGCAGCGGCGGTTCCTCAGGGCTCCGGCGAAACCATCAAGGTTAACAACGCTGTTTATCGGGCTGAAATTGATACCCTGGGCGGCCGCTTAAAATCCTTTTCCTTAAAGAAATATCGTACGGATATTGCTAAAGACAGCCCCGATTTAAATCTGGTGACCGGGACGACTGCGGACTCCTGGCCGCTTTCCGGTGCCGTCAAGCTGAAAGGGGTCTGGTACAGTGATAAAAATCTGCTTTTTACCGTCGAATCAGCCGAAGCAAAAGAAATCGATGTGACGGCCGCCGGAAAAAGCTTAAAGCTTAAAGCTCAGCTGCCGACCGGTGATACCCTGATTAAAGAGTTTATCTTTCAGTCGGAAAGCTATCTGCTGGAGGTTGAGTATGCCTTGATTGATAAAGCGGGAGTAAGGCAAAAGATTGACGCGGTAAGGCTTAACTGGGATCAGACCTTGCCGCTTAAGCAAAAGAAATCGTACGTTTATAACGGCGTCATCGGTTATATCGGGGAAAAGCTTTATAAGCCGTCAAAAAAAGATAAAAATGTCAAGCGTCAGGAGTTAATGGGGCCGGTCAGCTGGATTGGTTTTACGACCAAATATTTTATCGGCGCGATTATCGTTCCGGATGCTGCCGCCCTGCCCCGGACAACCGCGATAATCGAACGCCCCGATACTCGCCATCGTCTGACCGGACTTCAGGTTAATCAGGCGAGCCGGGTCCGGGTCTATATCGGCCCGAAAAAAGGAATTATCCTGCAGAAAATCGGGGTTCATCTCGAAAAATCCATTGAGTACGGCTGGTTCGGGATAATTGCCCGGCCCCTGGTCAAAATGCTTCATTTCTTTAATCTTTATGTTCATAACTACGGGATCGCTATCATTATCCTGACGGTTCTGATAAAGCTGGTCTTTTATCCGCTCTCCCAGAAAAGCTACAAGTCAATGAGCAAGATGAAGGAAGTGCAGCCTAAACTCGCTAAAATTAAAGAAAAATACAAGGATGATAAAGCCCGTCTCAACAAGGAGATGATGGATCTTTATCGGACGCACAAGGTTAACCCTTTCGGCGGCTGTCTGCCGATGTTAGCCCAGATTCCGGTATTTTTCGCCCTGTACCGGGCTTTAATGGTGGCGATCGAGTTGCGGCACGCCCCTTTCTTCGGCTGGATTCTCGATCTTTCCGCTAAAGATCCCTATTACATTACCCCGTTGATTATGGGGGCGACTATGTTTCTCCAGCAAAAAATGACCCCCTCTACCGGAGATGCCATGCAGGCCAAAATGATGCTCTTTATGCCGATCATCTTTACCTTCATGTTTCTTAACTTCCCTTCGGGCCTGGTACTCTACTGGTTGGTCAACAATCTGTTGTCTATCGGACAGCAATATATGGTGATGCGTCAGGTATCAACATCATAAACAGTAATATAGAGGTAAAAAAAATGTCTGAAGAATTGGAATTTGCCGGGAAAGATGTCAGCGAAGCGGTCGAAAAAGCCTGCTTTGCCCATCAGGTTGACGAAGCTGAACTTGATTATGAGGTTGTGCGTCGGGAAAGTAAAAAACTTTTTGGTATTTTAGGCGGTAAAAATGCCTTGATTCGGGTTCGTAAAACCAAAGTCGGCGGCAAAGAGCTGGTTCAGGATTTAATTAAATCGACTTTCGGCGCCGACCTGGAAACTGAAAAACCCAAAAGCTCGAATAAACGCGACGCCGCAACAGCCGTATCCGGCGGGCGCCGACCGCAGAGCACAAAAACCGGCCCTGGCGAACCGCCGGCTGACGGCGAACGGATTATTCCTGAATTTGACGGGGCTCAGATCAGCGCGTCATTAAAACATATTCTTGATTTAATTGAAGTTGAAAACAGCAGTATCGATTTTACAATTACCGGCAGAGAATTGCATCTTGATATCAAGGCGGATGATTTAGAGCTTTTGACCGGCAAACGGGGAGCAGTACTTGACGCGCTGCAATTTCTTATCAATAAAATGCATGGCCAGAAGGGCGGCCGGATTTTTATCGACTGCGACGGTTTCAGATCGCGGCATGAAGAAGATATTTCCGGCCTGGCGTTGCGGCTTGGTGAAAAAGCCAAACGGCTGCGCAAGCCGGTAACGATTAACTCTTTAAACGCGCATGATCGTCGTCTGGTGCATATGGCTTTACAGGATGATCAGGAATTAAGGTCACGGAGTAAAGGGGACGGGGAATTTAAAAAAGTGGTTATCTATCCCAACAACGCCCAGCGCCGGCGCTCACGCCCCAAACCGCCCGCCGCCGAAGCGGTCTGAAAATAACCAAACTTTCAGAGTGTAAAAGCCTTGACTTCCTTGTGGTAAAACTATTGTATTTTGGTTATGATAAAGCCACTCAAGGTGCGAATTAAAGATAATCCGTAACTATTCAGCCAAATTTTACCCCCCCCACCTTCTGGAGGGGGCGGGGGTGGTTTTTCGTAAGCGGTTGCGGAAACGATTTCGTTGTTTTTCGGAAGCGAGCGGGAGCCCATTAGCATTACAACTGTTTGAGCGTAGGCGAGTTTTGCAAGGCGGGCGCAGCGAGCTTAAAGGAAAAACAGAAATCTTAACGCCGAGCGGAGAAAAACCGCGCCCGACCCCGGATTCGGCTGAATAGTTACGATAATCTTTTGTTCGCTTCCTCAGGGTGGCTTTATCATTTCCTGAAGTTGGCTGAATCGTTACTAATGAGTGAAATCGGAACTGAAGCCATTGCCGCGATTTCGACTCCTCCGGGAGCCGGGGGGATTGCTATCATTCGCTTAAGCGGTAGAGCGGCCCATACGATTGTCAAACAGGTATTTTCCCCCTGGCCGTCCGAGCCAGATTTCTTTCATCTTTATCTTGGTTATATATCAGCGCCGTTAAGTGCGCAAAAACTCGATCAGGTACTTTTGACTTTAATGCCGGCCGGCCGCTCGTATACCGGTGAAGCGATGGCTGAAATTCACTGTCACGGCGGTTTCTACAACAGCAGAAAAATTCTTTCCCTGCTTTTTAGTCTCGGCGCGCGGGCGGCCGCGCCGGGTGAATTTACCAAAAGAGCCTATCTTAACGGCCGTCTCGATCTGACCCGGGCTGAAGCGGTGGTTTCTCTGATAAACGCCGAGAGCGAGGCCGGTTTGACGGCGGCGACCGCCCAGTTGGCCGGCGGCCTTGCTGATCTAGTGGAACAGATGCTGGTTCAGGTTAATCAGGTCCTGGCGGCGATTGAGGTCGAAATCGATCTTCTGGCTGAAGAGGGACTTGATTACCGGCATCAGGAATTAAGAACGCCCTTACTGCAACTGGAAGATCAGTGCCGGAATCTGCTCCAATCATACCAGCGGGGCCGGATTATTCATAACGGTATTAAAGTGGTCCTGGCGGGCCGGCCCAATGTCGGAAAATCCAGCCTGATGAATGCGCTTCTTGCCGAAGATCGGGCTTTGGTCAGTGAAATCTCCGGTACGACCCGGGATGTCGTCAGTGCCGAGCTTGAAATTGAAGGTATCAAGGTTGAACTCTCGGATACGGCCGGACTCGATACGAATCCGCTGCCGGATAACCCGCAGGCCGAACTTGAGGTTAAAGGCCGGGCCCGGACCCGGAGATGGCTGGAGCAGGCCGCGCTGATTCTGCTGGTATTTGATCAGAGCCGGAAATTGACTGATTTCGAAGTTGAACTTTATCAAAAAATAAGAGCCAGACCGCATCTTGTTTTACTTAATAAACAGGATAAACCGGCCGCTTTCAGCGAGAACGATTTACGCTGCCGACTTGCCTGCAGCGGGCGGGTCATAGGTTGTGTCGGGGCTGCAGGTAAAATCAGGGTTGACGGCATTGTTGCCGGGATTGCGGATTTTATCAAATCAGAGACTGCAGGAGATAACGCGGCCGCGGTCGTAATCTCCCGACAGCGCCATTTTGATCTTTTAAGCGTGGTCGCTATCGCTTTAAGTCGGGCGCTGAAACTTGTCGATAGCGGCGCTCCGCCTCTGGATATGCTGGCCGCAGAGCTTCAGCAAATTCGTTTTGCCCTGCTCGAGATTACCGGAGCCGCGGCTCGCGATGTCGAAGGCCTCCTGGATATCGTCTTTTCCCAGTTCTGTGTCGGCAAATAGCTATGAATATGGATGAATTATGCCGGAATGGCGAGAGCCTGGGGCTTAAACTTACGCCGGACCGGATTGCTAAATTTACCCTCTATCTTGAAGAAATGCGGCGCTGGAACAAGACTTACAGCTTAACTGCCATAACCGATCCGGCCGCCATAATCCGTAAACATTTTCTTGATTCCTTAAATTATGTGACGGCGCTGGCCAAGGATGGCGATATTCTTGATTTTGGCAGCGGGCCGGGACTTCCCGGCTTGCCGCTGGCAATTGTGCGCCCGCAAAACCGGTTTGTCCTGATTGACGGTCGGCGGAAAAAGACTCTGTTTCTGGAGTTTATGGTACGGAAGCTGGGTTTGGAAAATGTCGAAATCAACCATTTGCATTTAAATCGGGGAAATGCTAGAGAGGTTTTCGCGCAGCCTTTTTCTCATATTGTAACCCGGGCGGTAGCCCTCCTGCGCGAGGTGGTGCCGGTCGCGGATCTGCTCCTTAAAAATCGGGGCACGCTGGTGTTCAGCGATGCCCGTCCCGACCGCAACGCGATTAAGTCGGCACTTGAGAATTGGCCTGAACTTAAACTCGAAAAGCTGGAAAAATCTCTTGTACCTGGCCGGGCGCCTGATATCTATCTGGGAAGCATAAGAAAAATGTAACTATTCAGCCAAATTTTACCCCCCCACCTTTTGGAGGGAGCGGGGGTGGTTTTTCGTAAGCGGTTGCGGAAACGATTTCGTTGTTTTTCGGAAGCGAGCGGGAGCCCATTAGTGCCTTACAGGTTATTTTCTTGTTTTAAAACAAGAAAATGTTCTGATAAGAGCACTTATTTGCGCCCAGCGGATTGCCCCTGGGGTGCGCCCAACGGATTGCCCTTGGGGTGCGCCCAACGGATTGCCCTTGGGGTGCGCCCAGCGGATTGCCCTTGGGTGCGGGCCGCAAGGCTCCGTTTGGGTTGCGGGATCTGTTCCCGCATTAGTCGTTGGTTTCAGCCTGTTGTTTTGCCTCTTTTATTTCAATCATAATTGCATATTAATAAAGTATACGA
>WFRP01000087.1 GCA_015486505.1 Pseudomonadota bacterium
AATAATCTCACCGGCAAAAGGAAGAAGGCCTGCAATTTATGGCTTTGCTGGCCTTATGAAAATAATAGAAAGCGAACAAGTCAATTAACCTGACCCGCAACTCGTCGGCGATTTTTTCTGTAGATTCAAGCACATAGCCGTCAACAAAGTTAATCGGTAGTTGGTCGGCCCGGCAAGTTACCCTAAGCGTTGATCAAGGCGCTCCGCGCCTTGATCAACGGCCGGACTGTACCGAGTCCCAATGTCATCAGTCGCTGCGCTCCTTGATATCATTGGGACTCGAGCAGACGTACTCACCTTGATAATCGGCTACCGCCATTATCAAGGTTCCGCCGCTGCTCAGTCCGGCCGTTCTGTGAAAAAGCGGAACCACACAATTCGAATCGTACGGAAAATGTACGGATAAATTTGACACCGGCGTTGCTATGTGCTAACTTTAAGGAGTAGCATCAATCGTTAATCCTATTGAAGGAGTTAGAAATGGCCACTGCACGTCTAGATATGAGATTGAGTCCTGATATTAAAGCTAAAGCAGAAAAAGCATCTGCGCTTCTCGGTGTAAGAAGTTTAACCGAATACATTGTTAGGTTGATTGACGAAAATTCAACAAAAGTCATTCAGCAGTATGAGAGTATGACGGTCAAGAATGATATTTTCGATAATTTTATAAAAATTTGTGAAGAGGTGCATGCTCCAAATAAAAAATTGTCAGATGCCGCTGCTTTAGCCAAAGAGCATGGGATCAAATGAAATATAGCAAAACCTTCGTTGCGTTAAACAAGACCATCCACGATAGAGCCACATTTGATTGTGGAAATAAGGAGCTAAACAATTTTCTACAACGACATGCTTTCAGGCATATGAAGGTGGGCGTTAGTAAAACAATGGTTTTGCCTGCCTCCAAGAATCTGTCAAATCAAAAATACCCCATTTGTTCGTTCTATACCGTTGCCCCAAGTTCCATTCAGAGAGACAGTCTGCCTCAGGAATTATCAAAATCCTTACCTCACTACCCAGTTCCAGTATTTCTCATTGCCCAACTGGCTGTAAACAAAAAAGTCCAAGGGCAACAATTAGGGAAAATAACATTGATCAAAGCACTCGAATTTTTATGGCAAATTAATAAAAAAATGAGTGCTTATGCGGTAGTGGTAGATTGCATTAACGAATCTGTAGAAAATTTTTACAAGCAATACGGATTTCATTATTTATGCAAAAATCATGGGAAAACAAGAATGTTTATACCCATGAAAACCGTAAAGCAATTGTTTGTCGACAATGGGTAGCTATGTGTAATCACAGAACAAGTCAATAAACCTGACCCGCACTCGTCGGCGATTTTTTCTGTAGATTCAAGCGCATAGCCGTTAATAAAGTTTGTCGGTAGCTGCACGGCAGGCAGGTTATCTCAAACGTTGATCAAGGCGCTCCGCGCCCTGATCAACGGCCGAACTGTACCGAGTCCCAATGTCATCAGTCGCTGCGCTCCTTGACAGTATCATTTTGGGTTGTTTCCCGAAGCACTTGAAATATCGTTGCCGTAAGTTCTGCCGCTCGATATGGCTTGGTTAAAAGTGCTTTCACCCCCATATCTTTAATTTTCTGAACACGAAGGTCACTTGTGTAGCCGGATGCCATTATTACCGGGGTATCGGGTGATATTTCATGAATTTTATTAAAGCAATCGCGTCCGTCCATTACCGGCATAATCATATCAAGAAGTACCAGATCAATAGTATCTTTATGTTTTGCAAACACCTCAACTCCCTCTTGCCCATTTTCAGCAGAAAGGGTTGAGTAACCGGCATTTTTTAAGATCGAAGAAGCTACTTTTCTAAGAATATGCTCATCATCGACAATAAGAATTGTGCCTTTCCCAAGAGTAATATTGTATTCATCCGTAATTTCAATGGCAGTCTCTTCAGTCAGAGGGAGGAGTATGTGAAATGCTGTCCCCGTACCAGATTCACTATAAACCGAAATATTACCGTGGTGTTCTTTAACGGTACCAAAGACGGCCGCCAGTCCAAGCCCGGTTCCTTTTTTTACTTCTTTGGTTGTAAAAAATGGCTCAAATATTCGTTCCCGGGTTGTTTTATCCATACCCGTGCCATCATCTTCAACATCTATACGAATATATTCACCTACTGTCAGGTCACCACCTAACTGCTCAATATAGGTTTCAGTTACAATTTCATTTTTTGTTGAAATCAAAATTGTACCTTCATTATTGATAGCATCTCGAGCATTTATTCCCAGATTGAGAATCGCATTTTGGAGCTGCACTGAATCACCAATAATACTATCTTTTTCAGCAAGTTCATTAACAACTATTGTAACTTTCTTATCAACACTATGTTTAAGAATTTCTACAGCATTATTAATCGCTTTATGGACACTGAAAACGGTGGATTTATTATTGTTTTTTCGAGAAAATGTGAGCAGTTGCCGGTTGAGTGCCGCGGCCCGGGTCGTGGTCTCAAGAATCATATTAAGGTAATCTTTCTGGGTTCCATCGGGGGATTCCATAAGAAGAAGTTCGGCTGCACCTCTAATTCCTCCCAGCATATTATTGAAATCATGAGCCACCCCGCCGGCGAGTTGTCCAATTGACTCCATCTTGTCACTCTGTGACACTCGCTCTCTGAGTTTCTGTTCGACGGTTATATCACGAAATACCAATATAGACCCAAGGAGTGATCCATCCTGATGTCTTATTGCGGATACAGATGTTGATACAAGGTAATCCGTACCTGTCTTCGAAACCAGATTTGCCTCAAGGTGAATGGTTTCAAAATCTGAAGATGTTTTCATTGATAATATAGCCGGGGTGAGTTTATGCGGTTTTTTATTGCAAAAAAGCTGCATTATATCATCAACTGATTTTCCATAAGAGTTGTCCTGGTTTTCGCCGGAAAGTTTTTCGGCAACCGGGTTCATCTGAACAATATCAGCATTATTGTCGGTTACGACAACGCCATCGCCAATCGAGTTCAGAGTAGTTCGTAAATTCTCTTCATTTTCTGCAATTCGGGCGTAGACTTTCCGCAAATTATTCATAAAAACATTAAGATTTTTAACTATATCACTGAATTCATCGTCTCTGTCCCAGCTTATTTTATGATTTAATTTAAAACTTCCCGATGCAAACTCCGCAATTTTGGAACCAAGAAGATTAATACCTTTGGTAATATTTGAACGATGCAGAAGAAGAATTATTGCCAGGATTACTGCACTTGCCAGAGTTAACAGTGCGAGCAGAATGCTGTAATGCTCAGACATAACAACTATATTTTTAATATTGTCATTATGCCTGTTTTCAACTTCATTATATATGGCGGAGATATTTTTTTCGCACACATATATGTGCTCTTTTACCGGTGACATCAAACCGTTTAAATATCGGGAAGTAAGAGTGGTATCTGCCATGGATTTATGAGCTATTGAAATAACTGAATTGATGTAGATCGAATAATCCATAACCGTGTGCAACAGTTTTTCTTCAAACATCTTTTTAATATCCGGGTATTTCTCCAATTTTTGCGGCAGTTTAACCAGCAATGATGTTACAGTATCACTACTCTGCTTAAATTTTTTCAGGTATTCCTGCTGTTTTGCAGTTTGTGACGCATTAAGAAAGAGATCTTTTTCATATCTCCGGTTGGTAAGAAATTCATGCTCTAATTTTGCTGTCATCTTTTCAAGGTTCTCAAGCGAAACCAATCCGCCTGTAATCTCTTTTTTTAAATGATTTACCGAAAAAAGCCCAACCCCGCCAAGAATAATATAGAGAACCATGGTTTCGACAACCAACAGAAGAAGTGCTTTTTTTATTTTCATCGGTAAACTCCATTTGGTAAATCGGTATCCCTTCGCTTATGATGCGACGGTGTCAGGTCAGATTGAAATCTGAACCTGATTCTGACATAATGAAACTTCTCCCTCACCTGTTTTACGACACTTTTCACATTCCCAGACATTAAAACAACACAAAACTCGCCGACTAACAACTACCAACGACATTCGCACTACAGAACAACATTAAACTTATATGGGTTATTTGTCAACAGTGATGGACTCGTAAAAAGTCAAAATGTTCGATGGCTAAGCAAAAAGCTTCATACGCACCCCAAGGGCACTTCCGTTGGGCGCAAGGCGCCCGAAACCTGAGGAATGAGGCGTACATAGAGTACGCCGCAGTGACGAAGGTTGCACCCCAAGGGCACTTCCTCGCTGCGCTCACGGCGAGGGAAACGCAGCAGATGGAGAGTTTTTGCGACGCCATCAACAGTAGAGGTGTCACAAACATTACTAACAACTTACCGAAGACTAGACTTTGGAGAAAAAATATGGTATTCACTGATGATTATTCCGGTGCCCGCTTACGGGAGCAACGCCGTCGGATGAGCCGACCCGGCCGCCGGATTAGAGCAAAAAAAATGGAGATAAAAAAATGGATGAAAAAAATCTGACTGTAACGATCTGTGAATCCCATGCCAGTGCCGAAGAGGCGGTTAAAAAGTTACAGAAAGCCGGATTTGATATGAAAAAGCTATCTATCATCGGTAAAGATTATCATACCGAAGAGGATGTCGTCGGCTACTACAACACTGGTGACCGAATGAAAAAATGGGGTAAACTTGGAGCCTTATGGGGCGGCTTCTGGGGCATTCTTTTCGGTTCCGCTTTTTTCATAATCCCGGGAGTCGGGCCGATTGTTGTCGGCGGCCCCTTGGTCGCTTCTATTGTCGGCGGCCTGGAGGGTGCGCTTGCCGTTGGCGGGCTGAGTGCTATGGGGGCCGGCCTGTTCAGTCTGGGCATTCCCAAAGACAGCGTTATCAGATATGAAACTGCGATCAAAACCGACAAGTATCTGGTAATTGTCCACGGCACCCGTGAAGATATGGATAAAGCCCGGGCCATACTTGAACCTCTTGCAGAAACCGAAACAACTACGCATAGCAATTAAAACCCCGGAAGCCGTATTATAAACAGGTACGGCTTCCGTTTTTTCCCGCCCGCCGGTTGGGAAAAACGACGAAATCTTTCCGCAACCGCTCCGAAAAACCACACCCCCCTAAAAAAAAGGGAAAATGAAATTTGGCTGAATAGTTATGAAATCAATTCACATCGCTTCGGCAAACTATTTTCTGCCGTCGTGAAGGCCGTGTCCCACCCTCTTCCAGACCGTCACATAGATTTCATTCAACCTGGTTTCCAAATCCTTCCGGTACGACTCAATCTCTGCGGCCTTGATTCCGGCCGGGATAAAAAACGGTTCGCCATACATAAACTCAATCCGGCTGAAGGGCAGCGGCAGAGCCAGCCGGTCCCAGGAAGAAAAAGCGATATAATGGCTGGCGGCCCAGGCCATAGGAATAATCGGGCTCCCGGTCCGGGAAGCGACCAGAATCGCACCGGGTTGGGCAATCCGGGCCGGGCCCTGGGAACCGTCGGCGACAATGCCCGCATGTTTCCCGGAACGAACCTCCCGCAACATATGCTTAAGGCCGCTCACACCCTGCTTGTTTGCTGACCCCCGAACCGGCATATGTCCCAGCAGCTGCGCCACCCGGGCAACATATTCTCCATCCCGGGAGGCGCTGACCATAACCGCGGCGGAAAAAGATCGCAGATTATAAAAAATATAAAACAGGGAATAATGCCAGAAAGCGGCAATGGCAGTGCCGTTGTCAGTGGCCTTATCCAGATGCTCCCGCCCCGTCATTCGGACTCGACAGGAGGCAAACCAGAGCCGGGACAAAATCACATAAAACCGCGGCAGCACAGTAATGGAAAACTTATACCAAAAACCCTTCAAAATTAATCCCAAACAAAGTCCGTTTTTTCTGATTTACCCTGAGCGTTCATTTTCTGTGACATTTTTGGCGGTAACGCTGTTCCCGGGCAGCCGTATCCTGGCGATAAAAACCGGCCAGAACATCATATAAGGCCTGATGAGTTTTCTGCATTTTAACCGGTTTGTCGAAAAAGTATTCTGTGGCTACGGCGAAAAATTCAGCTTCATTTTTGGCGCCGTAAGGGTCGAGAAAGGTTTTTTTACCCCGCGCGGCATCGTGACGCAACGCCAGAAACTCTTCGGAAAACACCTGAGCCCAGATCCGGTACTGCTCCCGGCTGTGCAACTCCGGCGTACCATTGGCAACCCCATCCCGCATATCCAGAAAATGTGCGAACTCGTGATAAACAACATTATGACCGCTCTCCGGATGCCGGGCCCCTCTCTGGACCGCATCCCAGATCAAAATTATCGGCCCCCGCTTAAAAGCCTGCCCGGAGATCGCAAATCTCTGCTGACCTAAAAGCGGGCTTTGCGTAAACACGCCAACCTGAGGCGGCGGCGTAACGACCGTGGAAGGGTAAACCAGAATCGTCATCAGTTCGCGATAAAGGTCGTGCGGCAGGCCAACAAGTAAAATACAGGCTTCAGCCGCGATTACAACCCTAATCTCATCGGTAATTTCAAGCTCATTACAGCCCTCAAATCTCTTTTCAGCAATAAACACCTGCACCATTTGTTCCAGATGACTTTTTTCATCAACATTAAGAAAACTGTAGTGTGTAACCATTTCCGCAAGAATCTCGCGCCAGGCGGCCGGAAACGGCGTCTGCAAAATTTCCCGGCGCTGATGTTTTTTTAACCAGCCAAACATTTATTTCCCCTTATAAATATCCGGGCCTTAAGGATGCCTCCAACCTTTAGGCCTCGCTTTGTATTCACAAACAGGTCAAATTCAAGGTTTGATTTTCTCAGCCATTTCTTTCAACCAGTCGGATACTTTATCCCGTGAGAGTTCAATTAATTCCCGGCTTTTAGCTTCAGTTGACTGACTTAACTGCTGAACAAACTCCCTGGCGCTTTCAGCGGAGTTATTCAGTGACTGTCTGACTGAATCGGCAAACTCGGTTTTGTCCCGGTCAACATAGGCTTTAATGCCTTCACCAACCTCGGTCAATCGGGCTTTACCGGCTTCTCCGACCTCGATAAGCCGAGCGTAGGCTTCCCGCATCCGGGCTTCAGCCTTTTGCACAAAACTATCCATTGATCCTTGAGTATTCTCTAACGCGGCATTCAAAGCATTACGGGTCTCCAGAGCCGCCTTCTCCGCCGCCGCCACACTTTTGTTGCCGAGGTCTCTGGAGACCTCCATCAGGGTCTCAGCGACCTTGCTGATCAGCCGGCCGCTTTCATGACCGGCCGATGCCAGACCTTCCTCAACCCCCTCCAAATATTCCAGGGTAAGTTCCCGTTCAATTTTCATATCAACCTGAAGATCATTTAATGTTTCGGCATAATCCTGTCGGATAAATACGATTACTTCATGTTCAACCTGATGCCCTTTCGCAACTATGATTTCAACTTCATTTTTTACGCGCTCTTTTATACTCACTACCTTAAACCTCCATAAATTGTTATCAAGCAACATTTCCGCCGGCCTAAATAAAAATTGCAGCCGGCAAAGTCAATTTAATTCGCGACATAAGTCTCACAAATCAATCTCTTCAGGTCTGTACCACGAACGGATTTTATTGTCTACTACCGGTTATGAAAAATGCTCCGGGTTTTATCCGTTTCTGCTTGAATTAAACATCTGGATAAATTATGCTTTTCACTATATTGTGCGGTTGGGCGGACAACTGTGACAACTCGGGTTAAAATTGTCGTTGCAGAAAAAAATCTAATCTGGTATCTTTCACGATACTTTGGGACTCAAAAAAAATTTTTAACCGAATTAAAAGGAATTGTTATGGAAATCAAAAGAATTATGGTTCTGAGCCGCTCGACCAAAGCCTGTCATAAGGCCGTGCATTATGGTTTGAAAATGTCAAAGGCAATCGCCAGTGACTTGTATTTGACCCATATAGACGTTGACATCCTCAGCCAGACCGTCGGGAACATTGCCACATCACGAAAAAGCCTGCAGGAAGAGTATGATCAGGAAAAACAGAAGATCAAAGCGGAGTTGGACGCGCTGGTAGCTTCCGAACAGGACAGTGCCAACCCGGTCACCGTCATTGAAACTGTTGTCAGCGGCCCGTTGTACAGCAACGTCATCAAGCTTGTAAAGGACAATGATATCGATCTGCTCATTATGATGGCCCACCCGGAAGGCCATATTGAAAGCGCCCTTTTCGATCATGATAATGAGAAAATAGTCCGCAAATTGCCCTGCTCGATTTTTCTGGTGAAAGAGTAAGCGTTAAATCAAAATAACCTGTCCGCCGCAATCACTGAGCCTTACTTGATTCAGCAGTATGATGGCGGCGGACGGTTTTGTTTAAAATCCAGGGCATTTTCCGGCGGCGGCGCCGTTCCCGGCCCATTTCTTCAACTCCCTCATCTCTTCGACTACCCCCTTCTTCGACTACCCTTTCCTTCGACTCATTGTCATAAGGGTTCCTCTAATGCGGGAACAAATCCCGCAACCCAAACAGGACCTTGCGGCCCGTACCCAGGGGCACTTCCGATGGTCGCACCCCAAGGGCACTTCCGTTGGGCGCAAATAAGTACTCTTATCAGAACATTTTCTTGTTTTTACAGTTGAAAAAAGCTGTCGAAAAAAACAAGAAAATAACCTGTAAGGCACTAATGCGGGAACTATCTCCGCAACCTAATCGGGCCTTTTTGGCCCGCAAATAAGTGCTCTTATCAGAACATTTTCTTGTTTTTACAGTTGAAAAAAGCTGTCGAAAAAAACAAGAAAATAACCTGTAAGGCACTAATGCGGGAAC
>WFRP01000088.1 GCA_015486505.1 Pseudomonadota bacterium
CTTCACGACAGGGCGTACATTTACCGCAGGACTCGTCGGTGAGAAATTCAATAAAATAGCGGGCGACATCGACCATGCAGGTATCTTCATCGAGCACAATCATACCGCCGGAGCCCATCATTGAACCGGCTTTGGTCAATTCATCAAAACCGACCTCAAGATCGAGCAGGTTCTCGGGGATACAGCCGCCCGAGGGGCCGCCGGTCTGCACCGCCTTAAATTTCTTGCCGCCGGGAATACCGCCGCCGATATTATAGATGATCTCCTTCAAGGTGGTTCCCATCGGCACTTCAACCAGACCGGTATTGGTGATTTTTCCGACCAGCGAGAAGATCTTGGTGCCCTTACTGCCTTCAGTGCCGTACCGGGTAAACCAGTCCGCACCTTTATTGATAATCAGCGGCACATTGGCCCAGGTTTCAACGTTGTTCAGAACGCTCGGCTGATTCCAGAGGCCCTTGATATTGGAACGGACATATTTGGGCCGTGGTTCACCGACCCGGCCTTCGAGGGCAGTCATCAATGCCGTAGATTCACCACAGACAAAAGCGCCGGCGCCCTGATGCACAACCACCGTAAAATCAAAACCCGAGCCTAAGATATTTTCCCCGAGAAAGCCGTACTCTTCGGCTTTCTCGATCGCCAGGAGCAGGTTTTCGACCGCCAGCGGATACTCCTGGCGCACATAGACATAGCCTTCATGGGCTCCGATTGCGTAAGCTCCAAGAGCCAGGCCTTCAAGAATAGAATGGGGATTACCCTCAAGGATGGCCCGATCCATATAGGCTCCGGGATCACCTTCATCGGCATTGACGATTACATACTTATCCTTGCCGGGAGCGTTGCGGGAGCCTTCCCACTTGCTGCCCGCCGGAAAACCGCCGCCGCCCCGGCCCCGAAGATTGGATTTCTTCACCTCTTCCAGAACCTCGACATCACTCATGCCGGTCAGAGCTTTAGCCAAGGCCGCATAGCCGTCAATCGCCAGGTAATCTTCAATACTTTTCGGATCGATACTCAGGTTGGGGCCGAACACCAGACGCTGCTGATTTTTATAGAAAGGAATATCCCCTTCGTGCGTGATCTTCGCGCCGGTCTCCGGGTCGGTATAGAGCAGACGCTCGATAACCTTTTTCTCTTTGGCGGTCTCCGAGATAATCTCCGGTACATCTTCAGGCTGAATCTGCAGATAACAGACACCCTCGGGATTATTGACAATGATCGGGCCGCGCTCACAGAAACCGTGACAACCGGTCTTTCTGATCTCAACCGCGCCGCTCAAGCCCTGTTTCTCAATCTCCTCTTCGAGACAGCGGGCCACTTCAGCACTGCCGGAAGCATTACAGGCCGATCCGGAACAGAGCGTGATACAGGGCTTTTCGGGATCCCGACCGGCAAGGATACCCTTCCTGAACTCTTCTAATTCAACCGGGGAATTTATTTTTGACATAATTTAATCCTACTCGTAATTTAATAGTACATCGGCGACCTCGCCCGGCGCCAGCTTCCCGTGGGTTTTGCCGTCAATCTCCAATACCGGCCCCAGAGCGCAGCAGCCCAGACAGTTGACCGTTTCGAGGCTGAATTTAAGCTCAAGATCGGTCTCGCCCGGTTTAATGCCGATAACCCCTTCAATAACATCCAGCACCCGGCCGGCACCGCGGACGTGGCAGGCGGTGCCCATACAGACATTAATCTCATGCCGGCCTTTGGGCACCAGACTGAAAGCTTTATAAAAGGTCGCGATATGGAGAATCCGGGTCAGCGGCACCTTAAGCCTCTCCCCAACCCTTTCCAGAGCGAATTTCGGCAGCCAGTGATGTTCACTCTGGATCTCAAGCAGAACCTGAATCAGGGAACTCGCCGCCGCGTTATGTTTATCGATTATCTGATCAACTCTATCATTGTCCATGGTTATATTCCTGACTCCAATCTCTATACGAGGGCATAACAGTTATTGCTTTCGTCATAGCGAACCAGGCCTTGACGGGATGAATCGCCCATATATTTAGCCACATCGGACGGACTCAATCCGAGCATTTTCGAAATCTCGCCGGTTGTCAGCGGGCTCTCTTTCAATAACAGCATAATCTGGCTTAAAGACATCTTGTCGGCAATCAACTCATTAAAGAGTTCATCGAGTTCGCTGCTGGTAAAGAACTTATCATAGGCGGCCTTTGATTTAACCGGCTGCCGCAGGCGCTCACGTTCAACCAGTTTGATGTAGGGCACCAGTTTGTTGACCGCTTCGAGTTTCAGTTGGAGCGCTTTAGCGTCAAAGCCCTCAGCTTTACCGAGCGGCCCGATCTCCTTGATCTGGGTACAGAAATCGTCGGTCAATTCGGCCAGGAGATTACCGTCGCTGCTGGAGATAAACTCAACCCGGAGCCGCTGGGGATTCAAACCCAAATGCTCCATAATCTTGCGCGCTAAATAAACCGTGCTTAAAGCATCATAATTGCCCTGGGTAATGTAGTTGCACTCATCAAGCTTGCAGCCGCCGATAAATACCCCGTCCTGCCCATTCATAAAAGCTCTCAGGATAAATTCCAGATCAACCCGACCGGAACACATTACCCGAATAAGCCTCATATCACTTGCATATTGTAGTCTGGAAACTCCAGCCAGGTCCGCCGCCCCGTAGGCTCACCAGTGGCAGACAAAACCCAGAATTCTGGGCTTAAAATCAAGAGCTGCGCTCATTTAACCAACCTCTCTCATAGCAAATATATTAATTGTCCAAAATTCAGAACTTACAGCTTAAAACTTAATTTGTAAACATTCGACTTCACTCGGATTGGCGATAAAGTTACAGAGGAAATAAACAAACTTTGCTTCGCCTGCACCCATCGGAAGTGCCCTTGGGGTGCTTCGCACGGGGACAGAATTGAATTCTGTCCCCACATCACGGTCAGGCACTAACTCGTAAAAGTCTCGGGATGGCTAAGCAAAAATTTCGATATACAAGAGCTTGCGGTTTCTCCAGACACGAGACCATACATCCAGTATGTCGAGTGGCTGGAGAGACCGCAACTCGCAGGATATCGGAACTTTTTGCAACGCCATCAGGCCGCATCGATCTGACTTAGCAGTTCAGCATCAGTAAAATGTTTCAAAACAATGGCGTTGGTCGGGCATTTGGCATTACAGAGCCCGTCGCCTTTACAGAGCACCGGATTGACCCAGGCTTTCCGGCCCTTATCCGTCTGCTTAAATTCAATTGCGTCATAGCTGCAGGCGGTAATACAGGCACCGCAGGAGACACAGTCATCTTCATGGACTTCACAGATTGAACCGGACGCGGTTACCGTATCCTGCGATAAAAGTGTCAGCACCCGGCCGGCCGCGCCGTAGGCCTGATTTATGGTCTCCTGAATATGCTTGGGATAATGGGCCGTTCCGCAGAGATAGACGCCGTCGGCGGCAAACTCAACCGGTTTCAGTTTGACGTGGGCTTCCTTGAAGAACTCATCCGGGCTTAAGGCGACCTTGAACATCCCGGCAATCTCGGCGGTCGCCGCCGCCGGAACTACCGCGGCGGCCAGGGAAACAATATCGGCATCGAGCTCAAGCCGCTTACCTAAGATAAGATCCGGAACACTAACCCGCAGGATATCTTTACCGCCAGCTTTGACCGCTTCCACCTGAGGCTGATCGTCCATCTCAAAGCGGATAAACTTAACCCCCATCTCCGCGGCATCACGATAGTAATCTTCACGCAGGCCGTAAGTCCGCATATCACGAAAGAGAATATAGATCTCCATTTCGGGCTTGTTGGCTTTCAATTTCAAGGCATTTTTAACCGCGTGCGAACAGCAGACCCGGGAACAGTAGTTACGCTCTTCATTACGGCAGCCGACACACTGAATCATCACCAGGCTGTCGGCCCTGGTTACCGCTTCATTACCGGCGGCAATCTCCTCTCCGATCTCAAGATGGGTAAAAACCTTATCATTTTCTCCGTAAAGATATTCGCTCGGCTGATACTCATCGGCACCGATCGCCAGTACCGCAGCGCCATATTCGATCTTTTTGACCCGGCCTTCGGTTGCAACCGTGGCGCTGAAGTTGCCCAGAAATCCGGAAACATCGGTAATTTTCGCGTTATGGGAAACATGAATTAAGGGATTGGCGTAGACCTTGCGAATGGTCTCTTTAAGAAAAGGCTGCACCTCCATCCCCTCAATCGTCGTGTGCAGACGCCGGGCCATACCGCCGAGATCATTATTTTTTTCGATCAATTCAACTTCGTGGCCCTGTTCGGCAATCGATAAGGCAGTTGTCATTCCGGCAATCCCGCCGCCGACCACGAGGGCCCGCGGATTAACCGGCAGGTCGAACTCCTGCAGAGGCTCAAGGTAACGGGTCCGGGCGACCGACATACGGACAATATCCTTGGCCTTCCGGGTCGCATCTTCCTTCTGCTTGGTATGCACCCAGGAGCAGTGCTCACGAATGTTCGCCATATCGCAATAGTATTGATTAAGCCCGGCTTCGCGCAGAGTATCACGGAAAAGCGGCTCCAAGGTGCGCGGCGAACAGGCGGCAATGACGATTCGGTTAAGCCCCTTCTCTTTGGCCAGGTCGGTAATCTGCTGGGCTGAGTTGGTGGCGCAGGAGAAGAGCTGTTCCTGAGCGTAAACCACGTTCGGCAGGGTTAAAGCATACTCAACCGTTGCCGGAACATTGACGACGCTGGAGATATTGGCGCCGCAGTGGCAGACAAAAACCCCGATCCGGGGCTCCTCGAAAGAGACATCGCGCTCCTCCGGATAGACCCGTTCGTTCGCCAGTTTTCCCCGGCGATAATCAAGCAGCTCGCCGCATTGGGCTCCGGCCCCGCTGGCGGTAAAGACCGATTCGGGAATATCAGTCGGCCCCTGAAAAGCACCGCTGACAAAAATCCCCGGCTGATTGGTGGCAATCGGATTACTGTGGATCGCCCGGCTGAAACCGTGATGATTAAGGTCGATCCCGAATTTATCAGCCAACTCCCTGAAATTCTCCGGCGGATTCAAGCCGACGGAGAGAACCACCAGATCGAACTCTTCCTCTTTGACTCCGGCGTCATTGGTAGCATATTTTATGACGACATTTTTACTTTCCGGAAGCTCCCGGTCAATCGCAACATAGCTGCGGATAAACCGGGTTCCCGGAAGTTCTTCAGCCCGCTGAAAATAGCGCTCAAAATCCTTACCGAATGCACGGATGTCATTATGAAAAATCGTGCAGTCAACGTCGGCATCGTGTCCTTTGGTCAGGATCACCTGCTTCTGCGTGTAAGTACAGCAGACCCCGGAGCAGTAGCTGTTCTCGCCTTCCGTCAAACGGCGGGAACCGACGCACTGAATCCAGGCAATTTTCTTAGGATGTTTTTTATCGGACAGCCGTAAAACTTCGCCTGCGAAAGGCCCGGTGGAGGAGAGCAGACGCTCGTAGTCCATACTGGTGACCACGTTCTCCATCCGGCCGTAGCCGTATTCGTCTTTGGTCTTGGGATCAAAGGGCTCAATCCCGACCGCGAGAATGACGGCCCCGACATTGATATCCCGCTTTTTTGGAGTCTGGCGGAAATCGATGGCATCGGCCTGGCAGACGCCGCGACAGATATCGCACTTATCCTCTTTCAAGAAAAGACAGCTCTCCGCGTCAATATAGGCAACCAGCGGAATTGCTTGGGAGAAATAGACATGAACCGCCTTGTTCTCCGAGATTTCCTGGTTAAAAGGGTCAGGATACTGCGCCGGGCAGTACTCAACGCAGGTTGTGCAACCGGTACATTTATCTTCAATAATATAACGGGGACGGGTTTTTAAGGTAACCTTGAAATCACCCGCTGTCCCTTCCAGGCTCTCAATGTCAGTGAATGTCAGAACTTCGATGTTTGGATGCCGGCCGACCTCGACCAGTTTAGGTGAGAGTATTCACATCGAGCAGTCGTTAGTGGGGAAAGTCTTATCCAGTTTCGCCATGTTGCCGCCAATACTCGGCCCCGTCTCAACCAGATAAACCTTAAACCCGGCGGTTGCAAGATCAAGCGATGCCTGAATCCCGCTCACGCCCCCACCAACGACTAAAACGTCGCCGAAATCACTCACACCACTGCCACCCTGGCAGAGCTGCTGAATTTTATCTACTGGCAATACTTCGTTTTCCACTGTCTATCTCCTACAAGTCAGGATAAATGACGGCATCTATTTTACCGCGTCATTGATAATTTCGCTGATATCTTTAATCTCCAGAACTTCGCCAAGTTCCAGATTCAGACGGCTCTCTTCAAAGTTGGTAATACAGTAAGGACAGGCGGTAACCAGAATCTCGGCCCCGACTTCCCGGGCCTGTTCGAGACGCAGGTTGGAGAACCTTTCGCTGTTGGCGGTCTCCATCCAGATCCGGCCGCCGCCGCCGCCGCAGCAGAGGCTTTTTTTGCGGGAATCGGCCATCTCGACCAGTTCAAGTTTTCCAACCTTACCCAAGACTTCACGCGGCTCGTCAAAGATATCATTATGACGGCCGAGGTAGCAGGGGTCATGGTAGGTAACCTTTTTCGCCAGTTCACCATCAACCTTGAGGCGGCCGGCGGCAATCAGTTCGGCCAGATATTGAGCAACATGCACAATCTCGAAATGAACCATAAATTCCGGGTATTCATTTTTCAAAGTATGGTAACAGTGCGGCGAAGATACGAGAATCTTTTTGACGCCGTTATCGATAAAGGTCTTGATATTATCGGTCGCCAGACGTTTAAAAACGCTCTCGTCCCCGGCTTTACGGATACTTTCACCGCAGCAGTTCTCTTTTTCGCCCAAAATACCGAAGTTAACCCCGGCCTTTTTCAGGACTTCAGCCGTAGCCGCCGCCACCTTTTTCAAACGCGCGTCATAGCTTAAGTAACAGCCGACAAAATAGAGAATCTCCATATCTTCGCTAAAGGGTTTTACACCGTATTCTTTGGCCCAGTCACCCCGCTTACCGCGCGCTTCATTTAAGGGGTTACCTTCACCGACCAGGCTGCCGCTCATCGTCCGCACCGGCTTCACCGAAGTCGGGAAAACCTGATATTCGGTCGCAATCCGGCGTAAGGAGACGCTGATATCGATCTGTTTCACCTGGCGCGGACACTGCAGAGCGCAGTTACCGCAGGTGGTACAGAGCCAGAGCTCTTCGCCTTCAACATCGGTCAGACCAAAAGCGGCTTCACGAATCAACTTGCGCATACTGAAGGGCCGCACCCGGTTCCAGGGACAGACCGAATCACAAAGGCCGCACTGGAAGCACATCTTGAAGATCTCTCCCCCGGCCGCTTTTATCTCATCGACAATTTCATTAAATGGGGCTACGGTCTCCATTATCTACCCCTTCTCCGCCATCCGGGCAACGGCATCTATAATCGATTCCTTACCGTACTTATCGATCAGAGAATCAAGGCCTACCTCAAGTTCCGCCTGCTCAACCACCTCGTCGACCTCAACCTCGCGCTCTTCATAGATCAGAGCTTCGGCCAGACACCACTTGACACAGAGAGGCTCATCTTCTCCTTCACACATATCGCATTTCAACGGCAGACCGGAATCGGGCTCTTTGAAATCCGGCCGTGACGGACAGGAGGCCCGGCAGAAAGCACACTCATCATACTCTTTGCCGTCAATCGTATATTTATCGCGGCCGGCACACTCGGCGACCGCGTACTCACCGGCATAAACCGGTACATAGATATCAGTCAGCGGTTCGCGGATAATCCGGATCCGGGAACGGGCCGGATTATTACTGCTGTATTTGGGGCTCGCATGAAAGGCGGAGCAGATTACTTCACACGCCCGGCAGCCATTGCACTTATCAACATCAATTCGAATAGACTTAACTATTTTCGTCTTTTTTTCACCCTTCAAGGTTC